>DATFWH010000073.1:0-3909 GCA_035259465.1 Binatia bacterium | reverse complement strand
CCGCCGCGGAAGTCCGCTGTTTTCAGTTCGTGCAACGCTTTCACCATCGTTCCTTCTCTTGCACCATCGCGTCGATCTTCTCCGCCAGCCGCCGTTCCAGCAGCTCCGCAAGGCGCTCCGGCTTCACCCGGCCGGTGATATCGTTGGCGAAGCCCTGGGTCAACAGGCCGACCGCCGCGCGGATATCGAGCCCGCGCGAGCGGAGAAAAAACAGCGCGTCCTCCTCGAGCTGGCCGATCGTCGAGCCGTGGCTGCACTTCACGTCGTTGTTGTAGATCTCGAGCTGCGGCTTGGTGTCGACCCACGCCTCCTCGGACAGGAGCAGGTTCCTGTTCGTCTGGCGCGCGTCGGTCTTCTCGGCGTGCTCGTGGACGTAGATCTTGCCGTTGAAGACGCCGCGCGACTTCCCGCCCATGATGCCCTTGTAGAGCTCGCGGCTCGTGCAGCGCGGGCGCTCGTGGTCGATGCGCGTGTGATTGTCGACGTGCTGCCGGCCGGACGTGACGTAGAGACCGTTCAGCGTGCAGTCGCCGCCCTCGCCCGCGAAGGCGGCGTTGACGTCGTTGCGCGCGAGCTCGGCGCCGAGCGCGAACGCGTGTGAAGACAGGACCGCCCCGCGCCCGAGCCGCGCCTGTTGCGTCGCTATATGAAAACCGCGCGGGCTCTCCAGTTGTAATTTATAACCATCGAATACCGCGTTGTCATCGAGGGCGATCTCGGTCACGCCGTTCGTCCAGTAAACGTCGTCTTTCATGCCGAAGTATGTCTCGATCACCGTCGCCCGGCTGCCGCGCTCGAGGACGATGAGGCTCCGCGGATGCGAGACCGTCGGCTCGTCGGCCGCCGAAGCGATGAAAAGCAGCTGCAGCGGCGGCAGCTCCGCGCCCGCCGGGACGTAGACGAAAACACCGTCCTCCGCCAGCGCCGTGTTCAACGCGCCGAACGCCTGGTCGCGGTAGTCGGCGTAGCGCGCCCAATGGCGCTCGACCAGATCGCGATGCCCGCTCATCGCCTCGGCGAAGCTCATCGCGACGACGCCCTTGGGAAGCGCACGCAGCCGCGCGAGACGATGCGAGAAGCGGCCGTTGATGACGGCAAGGCGGTTCGGCGCGAGCTCTTCGAGGCCGAGATCGACGACGCGGCGCTCAACGCCGTCGTCATGACTCAGGCCCGGCGCGAAGGGAATCTTCTCGAGCGGCTCGACGCTCGTGTACTTCCACTCCTCGTCATGGGTGGTCGGGAAGCCGAGCGCCGCGAACCGCTCCAGCGCTTGCTTGCGCACCGGGCCGGTCCATTCCGGGCCGGGGACGGGCGCGCGCTTGAGATAATATTGTTTCGCCTCCGCCGCGTTCATCCTTCGACCCAGCCGTAGCCCTTCTCTTCCAGTTCGAGCGCGAGCCGCTTGTCGCCCGATTTGACGATCCTGCCCTCGGAGAGCACGTGGACGTGATCGGGCACGATGTAGTTGAGCAGGCGCTGGTAGTGCGTGATCAGGATCATCGCGCGCTCGGGGCTCCGGAGGGCGTTGACGCCGCCCGCGACGACGCGCAGCGCGTCGATGTCGAGGCCGGAGTCGGTCTCGTCGAGAATGGCGAGCTTGGGATCGAGCAGCGCCATCTGAAAAATCTCGTTGCGCTTCTTTTCGCCGCCTGAGAAACCCTCGTTGATCGGGCGATTCAGCAGCGACTGGTCCATTTCGACGAGCTTGGTCTTCTGCTTGACGAGCGCGAGAAAATCCATCGCATCGAGCTCGGGCTGGCCGCGGTGCTTGCGGATAGCGTTGAGCGCTGCCTTGAGAAAATAGGTCGTGTTAACGCCGGGGATTTCGAGCGGGTACTGAAACGC
This sequence comes from Binatia bacterium, assembly GCA_035259465.1. Lineage (GTDB taxonomy): Bacteria > Desulfobacterota > Binatia > UBA9968 > UBA9968 > JAJPJQ01. The sequence continues at coordinate 2,064 of DATFWH010000073.1, read as the reverse complement.
GAGGAAGATGCCCTCGCGCGCCCGCTCCTCGGGCGACATCGTGAGGAGATCTTTTCCCTGGTAGAGCACCTGGCCTTCGGTGACTTCGTATCCTTCGCGGCCGGCGAGGATGTGCGCGAGCGTGCTCTTGCCGGAGCCGTTGGGGCCCATGATGGCGTGGACCTCGCCGGCGTTGACGGTCAGGTCGATGCCGCGCAGGATCTCCCTGCCCTCGACATTCGCGTGCAGATTCTTAATGACGAGCATTCGAAATCTCTCCTTGAGACGGCGCCGCGGCGAGCCGACGCTTGAGGCCGTGGGAGTCGGCGATATCGTGAATCGATACTTTCGCCAGATAATCGGCGACGAGGCTCTGAACGTTCTCCCAGACCGAGCGCTGCGTGCAGACGCCGCAATAGCTGCAGTACTGCTCGCCCTGCTCGAGACAATCCATGAGCACGAGCGGCCGCTCGACCACTTCGTAGACTTCCTTGAGCGAAATCGCCTCCGGCGCGCGCGCCAGGCTGAAGCCACCCTTCGACCCGATGTGCGAGTGGACGAGCCCGCCGGCTACTAAGTCTTTCATAATCTTTGAGAGATAACTAGCTGGAATGGCTTGCTTTTCTTCTATCTCAACACGGCTCACGATCTTGCCTGTCGGCTGGCCGGCGAGGTACGACAGCGCGCGCACGGCGTAGTCGACCCGGCGGCCGACGTTCATCAACGAGCTGCGCTCGACGCGGCGATTTCTGGCCATGATTCAATATAGACCTACAAGGTCCATTTTGTCAACGCGCCAAGCCGCAAAATCCACTACCCATCTCTTTGTCAAGTTTTTGTAGTCCTGGTACGTTAGTCGAGATGTCGATCCTCAAAGTCGCCCGCCTCGGCCATCCGGTGCTGCGCGCCGGGGCGCGAACATTAACAGCGAAAGAAGTCGCGTCGGCGGAGATCCAGCGGCTGATCGAAGACATGGTGGATACGATGCGCGAGTACAACGGCGTCGGCCTCGCCGCCGTGCAGGTGCATGAGCCGCTGCAGATCGCCGTTCTTGAAGTCGCGAACAACCCGCGCTATCCCGAGAAGCCGGCGGTCCCCCTCTCGGTGCTGATCAATCCGCTGATCGAGCCGCTCGAACAGACATCGGAAGACGACTGGGAGGGCTGCCTCAGCGTGCCCGACTTGCGCGGCCTAGTGCCGCGCTATACGAAACTCCGCGTGCGCGCGCTCAGTCACGAAGGCCGCGAGCTCGACTTCGTCGCCAGCGGCTTTCACGCGCGCGTGATCCAGCACGAGTTCGATCATCTGAACGGCAAGGTTTATCTCGATCGTATGCCCGATCTCTCGACGCTCGCCCACCTGCAGGAATACATTCGCTACTGGGCTGAAAAATAAGTTTCACCGCCGCCACCGGTTGTTTTTGTTTCATCGACTCGATAAGGTTCCTTCATGCCCCATAGTGAGTTGCAAGTTGTCCTCGATGCGGTGCTTTCGAGCGTGACGCCCGCGGTCGCGCGCATCCTCGACGCGGCGCTCGCCGGAGACGACATCGGCGTCAACGACGCCGAGACGCTCTTCGACGCCTTCGGCGCCGATCTTCCGGTGATCGTCGCCGCTGCCGATCACCTGCGAAAAAAGACGGTCGGCGACGTCGTGAGCTATGTCGTCAATCGCAACATCAACTTCACGAACGTGTGCGTGAAAGGCTGCGGCTTCTGCGCCTTCAGCCGCGGCCATCTGGCGGAGGAAGGATATTTCCTGCCGATCGAGGAGATCGTCCGGCGCGCCCGCGAGGCGTGGGACCTCGGCGCGACGGAGGTCTGCGTGCAGGCGGGCCTCGCGCCCGGCATGGAGGGCTGGCATTACGTCAAGCTTTGCCGCGCGCTGAAAGACGCCCTGCCCGATCTGCATATCCACGGCTTCTCGCCGGAAGAGGTGCTCTACGGCGCGACGCTCTCCGGCGTGACGATTCGCGACTACCTCGCGGCGCTGAGGGACGCGGGGGTGGGCAGCCTGCCGGGCACGTCGGCGGAGATTCTCGTCGACGGAGTGCGCGAACGCATCTCACCCGGACGCATACCCACC
>DATFWH010000072.1:0-4781 GCA_035259465.1 Binatia bacterium | reverse complement strand
GGCGGGCTCGACGCCGGGTGGGCCGACATCGAGAAAAAATTGTATTACACGTTCGCGGGTACGCTCGCCGGTGACAACGTCCACGTGAACTGGGACATCGTTCCCGCAGGGCAGATCAGGAGCGCGCTCGACCTTCTCGATTCGAAGTGGACGGGGAAGATCGTCATGCAGGACCCGCGTGTCGAAGGCAAAGGCTTGAACGACGCGCTGGTCCTGTCGCTCGTCTACGGCGAGGATTTTTTGCGCAAGCTGCTGCGCGATCAAAAGGTCGTCATCACCGGCGACCGCCGGCAGCTCGTCGAATGGGTCGTGCGCGGGCGCTATCCGGTCGCGCTCGGCCTCAACGATTATTTTCTCACGACCTTTCAGGAAAAAGGCGTGGGCAAGAACGTCATCGCCGTCGTAGACCCCAAAACTCAAATCTACTGGTCGTCCGGCTCGAGCGGCGTCGGGCTTTTCAATCGGGCGCCGCACCCCAACGCCGCCAAAGTCTACGTCAACTGGCTGCTGTCTAAGGCCGGTCAGTTGGAATGGACAAAAACCCAGAACAACAGCCGCCGAGTGGACGTCCCGCCGTCCGAGCCCGTGTCGGCCCTGAAGCCGGGACAGAGCTACCGCAACACGCAGGCGGAAGATATGATCCCCGCGCGCCATAAGATCGAAGTCCTGACAAAGGAAATTCTTCAATAAGGCTTCAATCGTCAATACACTAATATTTTAGGTATGGACGATAAGTACCTGATATTGTTAGCTATTTCTTAAGAAAACTCTTGCATCCCGACCCTCCAAGAGTTATCTTTCGACTCAGACGGAGGGCGGTTCCATGCTCACCAAGCAAGATAACGAGATGATGACGCGCGTCGGTCCCGGCACGCCGGCCGGCAATCTATTGCGGCGCTACTGGCACGCGATCTGTCCTGCCTCCGAGATCACATCCGAGAAGCCGAAGAAGCGACTTAAAGTACTGGGTGAAGAATTGGTGCTCTTCCGCGACGGCCGCGGCCGGTGGGCGCTGCTCGGCGATCACTGCCCGCACCGCGCCGCTTCGCTCTACTACGGCACGCTCGAGCCCGACGGCATCCGCTGCGCGTATCACGGCTGGAAGTTCGACGCCGACGGTAAGTGCCTCGAGCAGCCGCTCGAGCCGAAAGAGACCTGCTTCAAGGACGAGGTCAAGCACACGTCTTACCGCGTCGAAGAGCTGGCGGGAATCCTTTTCGCCTACATGGGGCCCGAGCCGGCGCCGCTTTTGCCGCGCTGGGACCTGCTCGTGCGCGAGGACGGCGTCAAGAAAATCGTCGTGCTGCCCGTGCACAAGTGCAACTGGCTGCAGACGATGGAAAACTCGGTCGACCCCGCGCACACGGTCTATCTGCACGCGCATCAGTTCAAGGTCCGCGGCATGAAAGGCGGCGAGTACTACGGCCGCAGGATCGAGAAGCTCGAATTCGAGGAAGTGCGCGGGCCGCTCTGGGCCGGCGTTTTGAAGAAGCGCACTTTCGCCGAAGGCACTCAGCTCGACGAGGAGACGGGCCACCCGCTGGTATTTCCCAACCTGCTCTATGCGCCGCAGGGCCCCGACCTCGTGATCCATTTCCGCACGCCGATCGACGACCAGAATACCTACGTCATATGGATGACGTTCCGCCCGTCGAAAGACGGCACCCGCGTCGCGCAGCCGGGGCGGCCGCCGGTCGAATATCTCCCGTCGCTCAAAACGCCCGAGGGCGAGTACGAGATGACGAGCTTCGCGAGCCAGGACATGATGGCGTGGGAGACCCAGGGTCCGATCTGCGACCGGACAAAGGAACAACTCGGCTACACCGACCGCGGCATCATGCTCTACCGGCGCATGCTCAAGGAGCAGATCCGCGTCGTGGCCAACGGCGGCGAGCCGCTGGGACTCATCCGCGATCCGGCGAAAAACGACATCGTCAAGTTCGAAGTCTCGCGCGGGCAGGCGCGCGAGGAATTCACCCAGACTTGGTTCGCGTCTTACAGCGATCAAACGGCCGACGAAGAGCAGCATCAAGCCGAATAGGCGCGCGAGCCAACGCGTTGATTCGTCTCTTCCACCGGGCTAAAGCATAGCGAAAGCTTTGGCCCGGTTTTTTTATTTAAGCGCTCGAATGAGTTCTTGATGGATACGCCCGAAAGGAGTAATCAGGAGCCGGGTGAGCAAACTCCCGACGACCATCATCCAGTCCTAAACGAACGGAGAATCTTATGGCGCAAGTCGTACTCGGAATCGGCACATCGCACAGCCCGCAGCTGAGCGTTCCCTGGAACAAATGGAGCCTGCTGCGCGAGAAGGACGAGACCGACCCTCGGCTGGATTATTCGGCGCTGGTGAAATCCGCCAAGGCGCGCAAGCCCGACCTGGAAGCGGAATTGACGGAGGCGAAATTCCGCGAACGCGACGAGGGCTGCCAGAAGGCGATCGCCAGGCTCGGGGAGCTGCTCCGCGCCGCGAAGCCCGATCTCGTCGTCATCTTCGGCGACGACCAGCACGAGCAGTTCCACGACGACAATATGCCGACGTTCGCCCTCTATCACGGCAAGACGCTGCCGGTCGTGAAGCACACCGGGCGCAACCCCGCTGCGTGGAAAAACGCCGAGGAAGACGGCTGGGCGGAGACCAAGCCGGAATACGAGAACGGCTGGGAGCTCGCGAACCACCTCATCAATAGATTGACCGTCGAGGAATTCGACATCGCACGAGCGAACAAGCTGCGCGCCGAGATCGGCGTCGGCCACGCGTTCAGCTTTCTCTACCGGCGCATCTGGCCGGGCGGCACGGTGCCGACCCTGCCGATCATGGTGAATACCTATTATCCGCCGAACCAGCCGACGCCGAAGCGCTGCTACGCGCTCGGGCAGGCGATCCGCCGCGGCATCGAGTCCTGGGACAAGCCCGCGCGCGTCGTCATCATGGCGTCGGGCGGCTTGAGCCATGTCGTCATCGACGAGGAGATCGATAAAGTCACGATCCAGGCGTTGCTCCACAAAGACACGCGCGAGCTTTTCGCGCTGCCGCGGCCGAAGCTCAAAGGCGGCACGTCGGAGATCCTCAACTGGGTCGCGCTCGCCGGCGCGATGGAGAGCGAGAAGATGGAGCTGATCGACTACATCACGACCTATCGCTCGCCCGCCGCGACCGGCTGCGGCATGGCCTTCGCCGTCTGGCGCTAAGAGATCATGCCGGCGCTCATCGCTCTGGTCGCGCTGCTAATCGCGGCCGCGCCTGCGCCGGCGGCCGACGCCTGGCAGGCTGAGTGGGAGCGGACGAAGGCCGCCGCGGAGAAGGAAGGCGAGGTCGCCTACTACACGCTCGGCGACGACTACAACTACGTTAAAGAGTTCGAGAAGCGCTTTCCCAAAATCAAAGTAAAGATTGTCCCGGGTCGCGGCGTCGAGCTTCTATCGCGCGTCATGGCGGAGCGGCGCGCGGGCAAATACCTCGCCGACGTGGCGCGTCTCGGCAACACCTCGCCGTACTCGCTCTACCAAGCGAAGGCACTCCAGCCGATGCCGTCGGCTTTCATTCTTCCCGAAGTCAAGGACGAGTCGAAATGGTGGCAGGGAAAGCACCAGTACGCCGACCCGGATCGGCGCTACATTTTCGTTCCGGTCGGGAGCGTGTCGAACAACATCGTCGCGCACAGCACGGATGGGGTTAATCCCGGCGAGATGACTTCCTACTGGGACGTCTTGGAAAAATGGAAGGGCAAGATCGTCGCGATGGACCCGCGCGGCGGCGGCTTCGGGCGCAGCGGCGCGCGCTTCGTCTATTACAACCCGGAGCTCGGCCCGCGCTACCTGCAAAGACTCTTCGCCGAATCGGGCGCGGCGCTGTCGCGCGACTACCGGCAGGCGATCGACTGGGTAGCGTCGAAAAAGTTTTCTATTCTGCTTTTCGGCAACGGCGATGATATATTGCAGGCGAAAGCGCAGGGACTCGCGATCAACGTGGTGGACACGAGCCTGTGGAAAGAGGGCGCCGCGCTCGAGCCCGGCGCGTTCACTTTCGTCTGGGTCGAGAAATCGCCGCACCCCGCCGCGGCGAAAGTTTTCATCAACTGGCTGTTGTCGCGCGACGGCCAGATCGAGATTCAAAAAGAAGCGCAGTCGAACGACTCGCTGCGCATCGACATTCCCAAGACCGACGTAAAGCCGTACATGCGGCGGCGCGACGGCGGCAAATATATCGTTACGTGGACGCCGGAAGTGATGGACACCGATCCTTTGATGAAGCTCGTCAACCAGGCGGTGGGAGCAGGTAAGTAAAGTACAAAGTAGGGGAGACGTAAGAATTTTTACGCGCCCTTATAAAGTCATTCCCGCGAAAGCGGTAATCCAGTCTTTTAAATCCTGGACCCCCGCTTTCGCGGGGGTGACTCAAAGAGAACGGTAGGATTTAAAGGAGCCGCCGAGGAAACATAAGCGAACGAGGCCTTTATGCTTACGCAACAAGACAACGAAAGACTCATTGGAATCTGCCCCGAAACGCCGATGGGGCGGCTGCTCCGCTGCTATTGGTATCCAATCGCTGCGGCGTCGGAGCTGAATCGCCATCCGACCAAGCAGGTGCGAATCTTGGGCGAGGAACTCGTGCTCTACCGCGACGGCCGCGGCAAGCTCGGCCTCATCGGCGCCTACTGCGCGCATCGGCGCGCTGGACTGGTCTACGGCATCCCGGAGCCCGACGGCCTCCGCTGCCCGTACCGCGGCTGGAAATACGACGCTGAGGGGCGCTGCACCGAGCAGCCGTTCGAAGAAAC
>DATFWH010000071.1:0-2996 GCA_035259465.1 Binatia bacterium | reverse complement strand
GAAAACGAGTGGCCCATCGCGCGCACGCGTTGGACCAAGCTTTACCTAGATCCGCTTAAGCGGAGCTTAAGCCGCGCTCCTGTCGACGCGGCGGGACGAATCGAATACGACGCGCTCGGCGACGGTGTTACTTTTCTGTCGCCGCCCCTGGACCAGGAGACGGAAATCACCGGACCGTCGATGGCTAAACTTTTCGTCTCATCCTCGACGACCGATGCGGATATCTTCCTCGTCCTGCGCGTCTTTTCCTCCGAGGGAAAGGAGGTTGTCTTTCAGGGCGCCATCGATCCGTACACGCCGGTCGCGCAGGGCTGGCTCCGCACCTCGCAGCGCAAGCTCGACCCGGAGCTTAGCGCGCCCTATCGTCCGTATCATACGCACGACAAGAAACAGCCGCTTAAGCCCGGCGAAGTCGTCGGTATGGAGGTTGAAATCTGGCCGACCTCCATCGTCGTACCCGCCGGCTATCGGATCGCTCTCTCCGTCCGCGGCAGGGATTATGAATATTCCGGAGCGAGCGGCGGGCGGATCGCGAGCTTCAAGAACGAGCTCAAAGGCTGCGGGCCGTTTCTCCACGACGATCCCCGCGATAGGCCGCGGGAGATCTTCGGCGGCAAGGTGACACTCCACTGCGGCGGTGAGCGCGGAGCTTATGTGCTTCTGCCGGTTATTCCCGCGCGCGATTAGCCCGTTGCGCTCAGAACCTTCCCGGCGACCTCGACGGGTGCTGAGTCGATCAGCACGAAAGCCATCACGCACGGCTGGCTGCCGCGGTTGATCCAGTTGTGGATCGTGCCGCGCTGCACGAGCACGTCGCCCGCCTTGAGATGGACGGAGGAGTTATCGAGCTCCATGTCGATCTCGCCCGAGATGACGACCGCGTAGTCGATCGAATCCGTCCGGTGATTTCGCGGCGAAACGCCCGGCGCGAACTCGATGACGCGAAAGACCGTGCCGTTCTTGAGCGTCGTGCCGACCTTCCGCTGTGCGTCGTCCGCGTCCCCCGTGTTGTTCACGGGAAAAGCTTCCGTCGTCCAGACGACGCAGCTCGAAGCGCCCGGCCGGTTCGACATGATGTTCTTGCAGACTTCGTCGATCGCGACGACCGCGCGCCCGCTGGCGTCATGCCCCGTGACGACGCGCCGAACTTTAACCGCCATTTTTCCGCCTCCTTTACCGCGCCTTCGCCATGAAATCGGGCCGGAGCGCCTTGCTCCAGTCCGGGATCGCGCCGATCTTCTTTTCTTTCAACAACCCTTCGGCGATCTGCTGGAGGTAAGCGCGCGAGTCGGCGGGAAAACCGATGTCCATCTCGACGTTCGCCATCGCCTTGCCGAAGGTCTCGCGGCTCATCGTGTAGCCCTTGGAGGTGAAGAAGCCGTAGATGACTTCGTTCGTCTTGCGCGGGTTCTGCTTAAAGTCCTTGCCGACATCGAGCCACGCCTTCAGATACTCGACCACCGCCGCGGGATGCTTCTCCAAGAAGTCCGGCGTCGCCGCCATGTAGACCGGCATCGGATCGTACTCGTACATGTTCACGATCGTCTTGGCGATGCCCTCGTCCTCGGCGATCGTGCAGTAGGGATCGACCGTTACGAAGGCGTCGATCGACTTCGCCGCCGCGGCCGCCGTCATCTCGTTCACGTTCATTCTGACTTCTTGATAGTCGTCCTTCTTCAAACCCGCGCGCGGCGCGATGATGTCCTGGAACGTGTTGGCGATCGACGAGCCGGCCTGGTTGCCGACTTTTAAGCCCTTGAGCTGCGCGACTTTGGTGATGTTCAAATCCTTCCGCGCCGAGACGCACGCGCTTTTGCCGACTTTCTCGATCTGCGCGATCGCCACGAGCTTGCCGGTGTCGTGGCCGATGACGAACGATTGCCCCGCGTAGGTGCCGAGGTCTACCTGGCGCGCCACCATCTGCTGCATCGTTAAATTGCCGGAGGCGACGGCGAACTCCTCGAACTTGAGCCCGCGCTTTTCCAGCTGACCTGAATGCAAAAGATAATAGGTCGGCATGCCCCAGATGTTGGTCTGGTAGCCCTGGCGGATCGTCACGCCTTGAGCGTAGGCGCGCCGCGGCAATGATGCACTCGCGGCGATAAGCGCGATCAGCGCAAGGACAAGAAACGCTCGCCGCATCGACTTTTTTCGTTCCATGATCGCCTCCTTACTCGTTCAATTATCTGCGCGCCACGATATGGCTCACGATCTCCCTTTGCTTGTCGAGGAATTCCAAGCTCAAAATATCGCGCGGCCGCGGCAGCGCGACCTTAACCTCGGCCTTGACCGTGCCGGGATGCGGCGAGAGTACGATGACGCGGTCGGCGAGATAGACCGCCTCGGCGACGTTGTGCGTCACGTAGATGACGGTTTTCTTCGTCTCTCTCCAAACATCGACGAGAAAGAGCTGCATCTCCTCGCGCGTGAGGGCGTCGAGCGCGGCGAACGGCTCGTCCATGAGCAGCACCGCGGGATTGTAGGCCAGGGCGCGGGCGATCGCGACGCGCTGCTGCATCCCGCCGGAGAGCTCGTGCGGATAGGAGCGGGCGAATTTTTCCAGATTCACGAGCTTCAAAAAACGCAGCGCGATCTCCTCGCGCTCCGCCTTTGCGAGCCCCTTCATCTCGAGGCCGAACTCCACATTGCGCTGCGCGGTGCGCCAGGGAAAGAGCTGCGCGAAGTCCTGAAACACGATGCCGCGGTCGAGCCCCTTGCCCGCGACCGCCTTGCCGCCGATCAATATTTCTCCTGCAGTCGGCCGCAAGAAGCCGGCGATGATGTTGAGCATCGTCGTCTTGCCGCAGCCGCTCTGACCGACGACGCACAGGAACTCCGAGGGCGCGACGCTGAAGCTCACGCCGCGCAGCGCCGTCACCGGCGTCGCGGCGGAATCGTATTCGAGCGTGATATTGCGGAGCTCGATCTGATGCATCCTAGCCTCTGACCGCCTTGACCATGCCCCAACGCGCGACCGTGCGCCGCTCGAAGCTCCC
>DATFWH010000070.1:0-4191 GCA_035259465.1 Binatia bacterium | reverse complement strand
AGATAGCGCCGAGGAGGCCGGAGCTTTCGCCGGCGCGGTGACTGACGCTCTCTCCGTTGATCTCCGCGACCAGCCTGAGCCGGGGATGGAGCGGCAATTCGCCGATAATACCCCCGTCGAGAAAGCCGCGGCTCTGGCGATTGATGCCGCCGCCCAGATTCAAATGGTAGGTTACGAGAGCGAAGCGGCCGCTCAAGATGCCGAGCCCTTTGAAGCCGACGCGGCGCTCGTTCGCCGCGCCGCCGGGGAGCAGCGGGCCCGCTTCCAGCGCGAAACTAGGCCCGTCCTTTTCCTGCAGCACTCCTTCCCGTACAATGGCCTTCAGAGACACAGCGGCATCGCCGACGCGGGCGCGGTCGCGCGCGTCCTCGCGCACGACGAACTCGCCCACGGCTTCGATGCGCGGCAGAAGGCCGTAGTTGAGCACGACCGTCGGAACGATGAAATTATTTTTTCCCTTTTCTCTCTCTAAGTTGAAATAACCCAGCTCGATTTCCACCTCATGGACATCGGCCACGGCTGCGTCGGTGGAGACGAAGGGGCGATAGGCGAACGCGCGCGCCGGGAAGAGAAGCAAGAGGGCGAGTGGAAGAAGGCGCCGGCGCTTCACGGCTGCACTTCATACACGCGCACCTCGGCTCTCTGGCCGCCGCGATGCGGCACGGCGAGATAGAGACGATTCAGCTCGGGGACGAATAAGGCCGTGCGGGCGCCCGCCGCAGTCGAAATCTTCGCGACCGGATCATAATGATCGGCGTCGATCTGCCGGAAAACCCCGATCGCGCCTTCGCCGCCGGAAACGTAAACCCGGCGCTTCACCCCATCGTAAAAAACGTCGTCCGCGTCGCCGGGCGCGTCGAGACTCGCCACGGCGCGTCCGGATTGGGTATCGAAGACCAGTAACTTTGCGGGCTTCCGGGTCGCGACGAACAGCCGATGGCGCTCCTCATCGAGCGCCATCGGAAAATTGTCGCGCGCTTCGACGGGCCATGAAGCGACGACCGCCGCCCTGGCGCGGTCCACGACCGTGATCTTCCGCGCCGTCGGGACGTTCACGAAAATGCGCGCGCCGTTCTTTTCCAATTGAAACGATTCCGGGTGGCCGTCGAGCTTGACGTCGCCGATGCGGTCCCCGCTCGCGGCGTCGATGACGCCGAGCGCGCCGTCGCCGTAGCCAACGTAGACGCGCCGCGCGGTCGAGTCATAGCGGACGTTGTCCGCGTCGTCGGAAAATTTGACGCTCTTGATCCGCTTGAATGAAGCGCCGTCGAAAATATCGCACGCTCCGCCTTTCGCGTTGGCGATGTATAGCTGGTTCGATTCGGGAATAAAGCCGACGCCCTGCGGCTCGCGCAAGCCGGTGATCGTGTGGACGCGGTTGCCCGTCTTGAGGTCTACGACCTCGACCGTGTCGTTGCCCAGCGCGGCGACGAAGAGTCTTTGCCCTTTGAGATCGACCGCGAGGTGATCGATGCGGCCTTCAACGTTGGGCAGCGGGACGGCTTGTACGAAGCGCAGCGGCGACGTTTCTTGGGCCTCGATATCTCCGATCAGCGCCGCTGCCATGAGCGAAATCAGACTCGCACAAAAGATGCGCCGCAGCATGGAAAATCTTTCTAACGTTTAAACGGTTTCGCCGCGATCCGAAAACCGTCTTTGTCGCGCCGCCCGCGCGCGCGCCGCCGAAGCTTCGACGACGAACGGCACGGCGGATTCGGGATACGGCGCGACGCTGCTGACGTTGATTTCGCAGAGCACGTAGGTGTCTTCGCCGTTTGCGCCCTCCGGACCGAAAAGGAAATCGCAGTCCCAGAGAATCGGAAGATTCTCCTTCTCGATGTCCAAGAGGCGCTGAACGTCAGGCATCCACTCGTCCTCGAGCTTGCGCTTAAGCGCCTGGAACTCCGGCATCGACGGCGGATGGTACAAGCGCGGGCCGGGCTCGGGCGCTTCCGCAGCGCCGGGCGGCGCGGGAAACAGCGCATTAATCGCTTGGTGTCCGAAACCGACGACCTGATCGTGCACGAGATAGCAGCGGATCGTTCCGTCCTGCAGCCGCTCTTGGTATTCCTGATCGATCATCCGGCCGCTGCCGGAAAAGTACGGCGCGCAGCGGCGATAGAATTCGCCGAGCGCGATTCGCTCCTCGCCGCAGCCGCGCTTGGCGTGCCGGGCAGCAACGATGGTTTCAGGCCGCGGCAACGCCGCTGGGCCGCGGCCGTTATTGTTCTCAAAATGATCTATCGGCAGCTGGACTTTCCACACGCCGTTGCCGCCGTTGCCGCGGTATTGCTTGAGCACCCGCGCCTTGCCGGCGGCGAGCCGCAAAGGGAGTTCGTGGATCATCTGATCCATAGTGGTGTAAAGATGCGTGTCCGAGCCCCACCCGAGATCGCGTGTGCGAAAGAGGACCTCTTTCGTCCCCAGCTTGAGAATGATATCCGGATGCGCGCTGACAAAAACGCCGCTGGCGGCGACATCGCGCAGCATGACATCGAGGATCGTTCGGTCGCGCCCGCCTTCGATGGGATTGACCCACACGAGGACACCGTCGAGGCGCATCAGCTGCTCTCTGACCTCTTCGCAAAAATCGTCGTGGTATATCGCCGGCTCGACGCAAATCCCTTTGGCGGCGAACGCGGCGAACAGATCCGCGAAACGGCTGTTCTCGGGCGTCGCCTTCCTCCTCGCCTCGCGAGCGCCGGGCGAAAGAATCGCCAAGCGCGGGGAGCTATTTCGCTCCAAATGTCTCATTTTTCTTTTGCGTGTCGAGCGCGGTCTTCACTCCCTTCGCCAGGTCGTTCGTCGGTCCAACGCCCCAGTAATGCAGAAAAACGATGCGCGGCGATTCCGTCTCGATGTGATTGTGGATCGCGACGACGTTGATTCCCGCGCCGCGGAGCGCTTTCAGCACGCCCTGGAGCTCGCTTTCGAGCATGACGAAGTCGCCGTCGACCACCGCCTGCTGGTCGCTGCCGGCGAACGCCGCCCAGGTATTGATTCCCATCGCGTTGCCGACCGTCGCACCGTGCATCTTTGTCGTCCGGCCGATCGTCACTTTGTAGACGCCGTTCGCGAGCTGGCCTTTCGCACCCATGATCGAGTCGATGTTCTTCGGATCGAGCGAAGTTTTCGCCGGATCGATGTCGGCTTTCGGAGTTTCGCCTTTACCGCCGCTCGTCTCTTTGATCTTGGCGAAAACTTTTCCGACCGCCGACGCGAGTTTCTCCTCGTCGCCCATGCCGCCGATGTGCATGAACAACACCTTTGGTGAGTCCCAGAAGAAATGGTTGTGCAAGGCCGTGACTTCGAGGCCGTTGTCGAGCGCGACGCTCATAACCGGATTGACCTGATCTTCGAGCAGCGTGGTGTCGCCCATCACGATCGTCTTGCCGCCGGCTTTCGTGAATGCCGCGTACGATGTAAGGCCCATCGCGGGGTTGAGCTTCACGCCGGCGGCCGTGATTTGAAGGTCGCTCCGCGGCGCGCGGACCGTGTAGACGCCTTCCTTCTCGTTGAGCTCGCCTTTGATGCCCGTCAACTGCTCAATCTTCGCCGTGTCGAGTTTGCCGTTTGCGGCATGGACAGCTCGCGGCAGGAGCGGTAAAACGAGCGCCAGAACGATAATCCAATTCGTTTTCATATCCGTCCTCCTCTCCCTAAAGGACTACCACTCTTTACTTGGTTGGATAGCCCTTGACCTCCAGATCGTCGAAGGCGGTCACGCTGTCAGTCTTGGTCCACAGGCCGACCTGGCCGGAGCGGAATCGGGAATCGTGATGATTGAGCAAAAGCTTGCCGTCAAGGTAGGCTTGGACGAGATCGCTCACGGCGACGACCCTGAGTGTGTGCCACTGCCCAAGCGCCGGCGGCTTGACTGCGGCGGACGCGAGCTGCACGCGCCGCTTGTCGTAGTAATAAAAACGGAAGTTGTCTTCCAACGCGTTCGCGCGGACGACGTAATATTTGCCGTCGGCGAAGCGAAAGACGATCCCGCCCGAGGCGTCTTCTTTGCCCGAGATCGGCTTGAAGCGCACCGAGACGTCGACATCGCTGTACGGCCCACCGGGCGCGACGATTACGTTGAACTCATTCTTCGACGCGCGCTGCACGAGCACGCGCTTGCCGCTCGGCGCGCCCGCCATCTCTTCGACGCTCCATTGGCCCTCGACCGTTTTCCAGCCGTCTAGG
>DATFWH010000069.1:0-9272 GCA_035259465.1 Binatia bacterium | reverse complement strand
CGGCTTCCGCCGTTGCGGTCAAATTGGCGTCGTCGTGCTCGACGAGCCGGGTAAGCTTGTCGAGCGCCAGAACAACATCCACCCGCCGCGGAAGATTTCCCAGGCTCATGAGCGTGCCGCCGCCCCGGGGAACGACGGCGGCGCCGGCCTCGGCGCAGACACGCAGGATGGCGCTGATATCCTCCACTCCAAAAACTTGACAAAGAAGCGCCGGCGCTTGGCAGTCGACGGAATAACCGCCGACGACAGCGGGGTCGGCGCTGACGGCGCCAGCGCCGATCTCGCGCGCCAAACTCTTTGCAAGTGCTTCGGGGGAAATTTTCATGCGCCGCCGTAGGCGCGGTCGAGCAGGTCCATCAAATGGAAGACTTCGACCGGAGGGCCGTAGCGCCGCGCCCCGAAACGGAGCTGCAGCATACAGCCGGGATTCGGCGCCACCACCGCCGCGGCACCGCTCGCCTGTATCGAGCCCATTTTTTCTTGCAGCAGCGTCTGCGACATCGCCGCGTGCGTGATGTTGTAAATTCCCGCGCTGCCGCAGCAGCGATCGGGCGTGTTCAGCTCGATGAGCCGGATCCCCGGAATCGCTTGCAGGAGCGCGCGCGGCTGGCTCCGAACTTTTTGCCCGTGCGCGAGGTGGCAGGGGTCCTGATAGGTTACGGTCATCTCGACTGCGGCCGCGGGCGGAACGAGGCCGAGGCCGAATAAAAACTCGCCCGCGTCGCGGACCAGGCCGGCAAAGCGCGCGGCCTTTTCGGCATAAGCGGGATCGTCATGGAGTAAATGGCCGTACTCCTTCATCGCCGCGCCGCAGCCTGCGGCGTTGACGATGATCGCGTCGAGATCGAAGGCGAGAAAGGCGTCGATGTTACGACGCGCCATTGCTTTGGCGGCGACGGTTTCGCCGTTGTGCACGTTGAGAGCGCCGCAGCAAACCTGGCTTTTCGGCAGCACGACTTCGCAGCCGTTCTTTCTCAGCACTCTCAGCGTCGCCTCGTCGATATCGGAAAAAAGCACGCTCATGACGCAGCCGCCGAGCATGCCGACGCGCGCACGGCGCGCGCAGACGGCGGGAAAAACTTCGGCTTCGGGAGCGAAGAACCGATTCGGCACCGCGGGCAGCATCGCGCTCATTTCGCGCAAGCGCCCGGGCAGGATTTTTTCGACCAGCCGCGCCGCGCCGCTGCGCTGATAAAACCGCAGCAGGCGCGCCGCGAGCCTTAAACGCGAGGGAAACGGCAGGAGCTGCGTAAACGCGAGATTGGCGACGCCGCGCGCGAGTTTCGATCCCGGCGGCCCGACCGCCGCGCGCGCCGCCTCGGCGATGCGGCCGTACTTCACGCCCGAGGGGCAGGCGCTCTCGCACGCGCGGCACATGAGACAAAGATTGAGGTGCTCGGCGAAGCCCTCGTTCAGCTCGATGCGCCCTTCCGCGGCGGCGCGCACGAGATGAATCCGCCCGCGCGGCGATTCCGATTCGATCCGCAGCGCGCGGTACGTCGGGCAGGCATTGAGGCATAGCCCGCAGTGAACGCACTGGTAAAGCTCGGGGACGTCCAGCTCAGGCATGCCCGACTTTCCGGCTATATGTTTGGTTTCTTCCACGCGTGGAATTTCAGTTTCGAGTTACGAGTTTCAAGTTTCGAGGTCGGAGTGATCGATCAATCCCCATTCGAAACCCGAGACTAGAAACCAGAAACTTTTTAAATCCATAACCCCGCCGGAATCTTTCCCGGCTGCATGCGTACCTCGCCGCAGCCGGCGGGCGTCGGAAAGAGTTTTCCCGGATTGAAGCGGCCGGTTCCGTCGAAGGCGCGGCGCACGCGCGCCATCGCCTCCAGATCCTGCTCGTTGAACAAAAGCCCGATGTACGCCTTTTTCTCCAGCCCGATGCCGTGCTCGCCGGTGATGCTGCCGCCGGCCGCCACGCAGGCTTTTAAAATCTCGCTGCCGGCCTCGATCACCTTGTCGAGCTCGCCGGGCTTGCGCATATCGAAAAGAATATTCGGGTGGAGATTGCCGTCGCCGGCGTGAAAGACGTTGGCGATGATGAGCCCGTAGCGCTCGGCGATCTCCGCGACGCGCGCCATGATCTCCGGCAGCTTGCCGCGCGGCACGACGCCGTCCTGGACATAATAATTGGGCGCGATGAGGCCGAGCGCGCCGAACGCGCCCTTGCGTCCTTTCCACAGCAGCAGGCGCTCGGCGTCGTCGCGCGCGAGTTTCACCTCGCGGGCGCCGTTTTGCCGGCAGATCGATTGGATCACCGCCATGGCGCGCTCGCCGTGCTCGCGCACGCCCTCGATCTCGGCGAGCAGCACCGCCGCGGCGTCGGTCGGATAGCCGCACGGCGCGCCCTTCTCCACCGCCTGAATCGTCGCCTGGTCCATCATCTCGAGCGCGGCGGGAATGATGCCCGCCGCGGTGATGTCGACGACGGTGCGCGTCGCCGCCTCCGGGCGCTCGAAGACGGCGAGCAGCGTGCGCACGGTCTCGCGCGCGCGCATGAGGCGGACTATCGCTTTAGTAACGATGCCCATGGTTCCTTCGGAGCCGACGAAAACGCCGGTGAGATCGTATCCCGGCGTATCCGGCACGCGGCCGCCGAGCCAAACGATCTCGCCGCCGGCGAGCACGACCTCGACCCCGAGTATGTGATTGACGGTGACGCCGTAGGCGAGCGTGTGCGGGCCGCCGGAATTGTTCGCGATGTTGCCGCCGACCGAGCACGCCGCCTGGCTGCTCGGATCGGGCGCGTAGAAAAACCCGTCCTTGGCGATCGCCTTCGTGACTTCCAGATTGATGACGCCGGGCTCGACGACGGCGATGCGATTTTCGAGATCGATTTCGAGGATGCGGTCGAGGCGCGCGAGCGACAGGACGACGCCGCCTTCGGCCGGCACCGCGCCGCCGGCGAGGCCGGTTCCCGAGCCGCGCGGCACGATCGGCACGCCGGCTTTGCCCGCGGCGCGCACGATCGCCGAGACTTCCGCCCCGCTTGCGGGGACGACGACGATCTCCGGCATCGCCTGGAGGATCGAGCCGTCCTGCTCGTAGACGATGACGTCTTCTCTATTGATCAGGACGAATTGCTGGCCGACGATGGCGCGCAGCTCGTCGACGAGGGCGCCCGGAGTCATGGTGCAAGAAGCCTATCCGAGGCCAACCCGGCGGTCAAATACGGCCTTGACTATTTCATTGACGCGAATCAGGAAGTTTACTATAAGCCAACGTTACATTTTTGTAATGTTACCTGCCGTAAACAAAAAAGGAGGGTTTATGGCCAACCAGACGAACGTCGCAGAACAGGGCAAGTCAACTATTTCCCGGCGCAGCGTCCTTAAAGCCGCGATGGCCGCGGGCGGCGCCGCCGTGCTTGGGTTTCCGGCGATCTTAAAGGCCCAGGGGCCGATCACGATGCGCTGGCAGAGCACCTGGCCTCAGAAGGACATCTTCCACGAGTTCGCGCTCGACCTGGCCAAAAAAGTGAACGAGATGACCGGCGGCGATCTGAAGATCGAAGTGCTGCCGTCCGGCGCCGTCGTGCCCGCCTTCGGCCTGCTCGACGCCGTATCCAAGGGCACTCTGGACGGCGGCCACGGCGTGCTCGCTTACCACTACGGCAAGCAGACCGCGCTCGCGCTCTGGGGATCGGGCCCCGTCTTCGGCATGGACGCCAACATGCTGCTCTCGTGGCACAAGTACGGCGGCGGCAAGGAGCTGCTCGATAAAATTTACAAGTCCATCGGCGCCAACGTCGTCTCCTTCCCTTACGGGCCGATGCCGACGCAGCCACTCGGCTGGTTCAAGAAGCCGATCACCAAGCCCGACGATTTCAAGGGAATGAAATACCGCACCGTCGGCCTCTCGATCGACATATTCACCGGCCTGGGAGCGGCGGTCAACGCGCTGCCCGGCGCGGAGATCGTGCCCGCGATCGATCGCGGGCTGCTCGACGGAGCCGAGTTCAACAACGCGTCTTCCGACCGCGCCCTCGGCTTCCCCGACGTTTCCAAAGTCTGCATGCTCCAGAGCTTCCACCAGAACACCGAGCAGTTCGAGATTCTATTCAACAAGACCAAGTACGACGGCCTGCCGGATAAACTCAAGGCGATCATCGCCTACGCGGTCGACGCCGCCTCGGCGGATATGTCGTGGAAGGCGGTCGATCGCTACTCCAAGGACTACGTGGAGATGCAGACGAAGGACAAGGTGCGGTTCTACAAGACGCCGGACTCCATTCTCCAGAAGCAGCTCGATACGTTCGATGCAGCCGCCGCGAAGAAGGCGTCGGAAAATCCGTTGTTCAAGGAGGTCTTTGAATCGCAGCGCCATTTCGCCGAGCGAGCGGTGAAATGGGACCTCGACACGAACGTCCAGAGGCGCATGGCCTATAACCATTACTTCGGGAAGCAGGCTGCGAAGCCCGCCGCGCCGGCCGCCAAACCCGAAGCGCCTCCGGCGAAGGCAGAGAAAAAGGGATAGCTTCATGCCGGTCGCGCTCCACTTTGGCCGGTCACCCGCTTCTCAGCGGGTGGCCGGCCTTTTTTTCGGGCCCTAACGATGCAGAGCTTCTATCACACGATCGACGAGATCAGTTACTGGTCGGGCAAAGCGTCCGCGTGGCTGATCGTCGCGCTCACCTTCGTAGTATCGGTCGAGGTCTTCAAGCGCTACATCCTGAACGCGCCGACCGCATGGATCTTCGACGCCAACAACATGCTCTACGGCACGCTCTTCATGATGTGCGGCGCTTACACGCTCGCGCTCGCCGCTCATGTGCGCGCCGATTTCGTCTACATTTACCTTAGACCGCGCTGGCAGGCCGTGCTCGACCTCGCGCTGTATTTCCTCTTTTTCATGCCGGGCATCATCGGCCTGATCTACGCCGGCTACGGCTACGCCGCCGACTCGTGGCGCATCGGCGAGCACTCGACGGTGACGGCTGAGGGCCCGCCGATCTATCACTTCAAGACCGTGATCCCGATCGCCGGCGCGCTGGTCTTGCTCCAGGGGCTGGCCGAGATCGCGCGCTGCATTGAATGCATCCGCACCGGCCAGTGGCCGGTGCGGCTTGAGGACGTTGAGGAGATCGACGTCATCGACACGCAGCTCTCGCACAGCGAGTACGTCGACGAGGAGTCGCGCCGCGTCGCGATGGAGGGCGCCAAGGCGATCGACGAGGCCGCGCGCCACCGCAGCGTCATGGAGGAAGGCGTGGTCCACGAGATGGCAATCAAAGAAGACAAGGATCAAGAGAAAAAGCCATGAGCGATCCGGCACTCGGTCTCACCATGCTCGGGCTCATCGTGATCGCGATCATGATGGGCTTCCCGACGGCCTTCACGCTCATGGGCCTCGGGATGATCTTCGGCTACATCGCCTTCTGGGCGCCGGGCCAGCACTGGTGGCAGAACCACATTTTCGATCTCGTCGTCCAGCGCACCTACGGCGTCATGACCAACGACACCCTGCTGTGGATCCCGCTGTTCGTCTTCATGGGCTACATTATGGAGCGCGCGGCGCTCGTCGACCGCATGTTCCACGCCGTCCAGCTCGCTTTCCGCCGCGTGCCTGCCTCGCTGGCCGTGACGACAATGCTCGTCTCGGCGTTCTGGGGCATCGCCTCCGGCATCGTCGGCGCGGTCGTCGTCCTCATGGGCGTCATATCGTTCCGGCCGATGCTCAAGGCCGGCTACGACGTCAAGCTCGCCTCGGGCGTCATCACGGCCGGCGGCACGCTCGGCATTCTGATCCCGCCGTCGGTCATGATCATCGTCTACGCCGCCGTCGCCGGCCAATCGATCGTCAAGCTCTACGCCGCGGCGATGCTGCCAGGCTTTTTCTTGACCGGGCTCTACCTCGTCTACATTCTCGGCTGGGCGATCTGGAATCCGAAGATCGCGCCGAGACTCGCGGACGATCAATACCGCGTCACGGTGCCGGATTGGCTCAGGCAATTAGAGCGCGGTAAAAATCGCAGCATCGTCCCCGGCCTCATTGCGGCGGCGTTCCGCCCGGCGCTCGCAAAAGGCGCCGCGAGCTATGGCCTGATTCTGCAGGATATCGTCGCGCTGTCGGTGCCGCTTTTGCTCACGGTCGGCACCTTCGGTGCGGCGTGGTGGTACGTGCTCATCTACAACGCGCCGAGCGCGCAGGTCGTCTCGGCGCCTCCGCCGATCACAGCAGCGGCCGCGACCGTCGCGGCGCCGGAAGCGCCGGCAGCCGAGGCGGCGATCGCCGATCAGCCGCCGGAAGAGCTCGGCGCGGCGGTGGAAGAGACGAGCGCCGCAGCTCCCGTAGCCGCCGACACGAAGCCCGAAGAGCTCAGCACCGAGACGCAGGCTCGGGTCGAAGGCGTCGGCGAGGTGCCGGCGCACTTCTTCCAGTGGTTCTGGGGTCTCGCCGCCCTCTCGGCGCTTTCGCTGCTCTATTATTTCTGGCGCATGGACGCCGAGCAGTTCGAGATTCTGAAAGAACTCTGCGCGTCTGTGGTCCCGCTCGGTGTGCTCACGATCGTCGTCCTCGCCGTCATCCTCTTCGGCATCTGCACCGCGACCGAATCGGCCGCGGTCGGCGCGCTCGGCGCGCTCTATCTCGCCGTCATGGCGCGCTACCTGAAAGAATGTCTCTGGTGGAGCGTCGGCGGCGCGATCGTCGGCATCGTGCTCGGCTGGGCGCACGCCGACTTCGTCGAACTCATCGTCTCGGCCTCGCTCGGCGCGACCTTCGCCGGCACCCTAGGGCCGGGGCTCATCCATCTGCGCACATCGCCCGAGCTTAGACAAAACGTCAAAGAGGCGACGTTCCTTACCGCGAAGACGACCGCGATGGTCTGCTGGCTCTTCGTCGGCTCGGCGCTCTTCTCCGCCGTCTTCGCGCTCCACGGCGGGCAGTCGCTCATCGAGCGCTGGGTGCTCTCGATGAACCTCTCGCCGCTGGGCTTCCAGTTCATCGCGCAGATGATCATCTTCCTCCTCGGCTGGCCGCTCGAATGGACCGAGATCATCGTCATCTTCTGCCCCATATTCATCCCGCTGCTCCCCCATTTCCAGATCGACCCGATCCTCTTCGGCACGATGGTCGCGGTGAACCTCCAGGCGGCGTTCCTCTCGCCGCCGGTCGCAATGTCGGCGTTTTATCTCAAAGGCGTCGCCCCTAAATGGGTGACGCTCAACCAGATCTTCGCCGGCATGATGCCGTACATGCTGATCGTCTGCCTCTGTCTCGTATTCATGTACATCTGGCCGGGCATGACGTTATGGCTACCGGAATTCCTGTACGGTAAATAAGCGCGGGCCCAACTCACTTCGCCATACTGCGTTCTCGGTCGTCGGATATCCTCAGCGTACTGACTGCGTACCTTCCGGTATCCTCCTCCTTCGGGCCCTCGGTCTGCTCGCTTCACACCACGGCAGTTTGTTTTGACAATGACCCTGGTTCCTTATCGTTATCGCCTCACGCCTTTCGCCACGCCACACGCCTCTTTCCGTTCGCCCTGAGCCTGTCGAAGGGCTCCGCGCTTTGTGCTAGAACTCCCCTCCGTGGCCCTCGAAAATCTTCACCAACTCTCCGCCGCCGAGTCGGCACGCCTCATACGCGACGGCGTTATAAGCTCGGAGCAGCTCGTAGGCGCGTGTCTCGAGCGCATCGCCGAGACTGACGGGCAGATCCAGGCCTGGGAGTTTCTCGACCCCGACTACGCGCTGGCGCAGGCGCGCGCGGCCGACGAGCTGCGCCTATCGGGAAAGCCGGTCGGACCGCTCCACGGCGTGCCGGTCGCCGTCAAAGATATCTTCGACACCGCCGACATGCCGACCGAGCGTGGCTCGCCGCTTTACTCCGGGCGCACGCCGTCGCGCGATTCCGCCGTCGTGGCGCGCCTCCGCGCGGCCGGCGCGGTCATCCTGGGAAAAACCGTCACGACCGAATTCGCTTTTCTCACTCCGGGCAAGACGCGCAACCCCCATAACCCCGAGCACACGCCGGGCGGCTCTTCGAGCGGCTCGGCCGCGGCGGTCGCCGCCGGCATGGCGCCGCTCGCGGTCGGCAGCCAGACGAACGGCTCGACGATCCGCCCCGCGGCTTTTTGCGGCGTCGTCGGCTTCAAGCCGACGCACGGCCTGATCCCGCGTACCGGGGTCCTCGCGCTGTCGCGCACGCTCGACCACGTCGGCGTCTTCGCGCGCACG
Source organism: Binatia bacterium (assembly GCA_035259465.1). Lineage (GTDB taxonomy): Bacteria > Desulfobacterota > Binatia > UBA9968 > UBA9968 > JAJPJQ01. The sequence goes on along the minus strand of DATFWH010000069.1, from coordinate 1,080 downwards.
CTCGACGACGTCGCGCTCATCGCCGAAGAGCTCGCCGGCCACGACGAAGGCGACCCGGATACGCGCCCGCGCGCAAGAATTCCCTTCACCGCGACGGCCGCCGCAGAGCCGCCGCTGCCGCCGATGTTCGCGTTCGTCAAGACACCGATATGGGACCGCACCGACGAGGACACTCGCGCGGGCTTCGCCGAGCTGATCGTTGCGCTCGGCGACCGCGTCGAGGAGGTCGAGCTGTTTTCTTCCGCGGCCGAAGCCTGGAGCTGGCAGCGCGCGATCATGGAAGCCGAGATGGCGGCGAATCTCGCGCGCGAGTACGACAAGGGGCGCGACATGCTCTCCGAAGGCTTGCGCCGCCAGATCGAACGCGGGCGCGAAGTCCGCGCGGTCGATTACCAGCGCGCGCTTTCCCATATCGCGCCGCTGAACGAAAGCTTCGCGGAACTCTTCGAGCAGCGCTACGACGCGATCCTAACCCCCGCCGCGCCCGGCGCGGCGCCGCACGGATTGGACACCACCGGCGATCCTTCGTTCTGCACGCTGTGGACCTATTGCGGCATGCCGGCGTTGAGCCTGCCGCTGCTGGAAAGCGCCGACGGCCTGCCCATCGGCGTCCAGCTCGTCGGCGCGCGCGACGCCGACGCGCGCCTGCTGCGCACGGCGAAATGGCTGGCGGCGCAGGTGGCGAAACGGGAGTAAGCGAGTTCGGCCGCGCAACGAAGTACGTCGCCGGATCGTCGACAAGCTACTCGAAAATTGGACGGCAAATAAAGCGCCCCTCATCCCGTCATTGACCTCTGCGAAACGGCGATGCTAGAATTCGCCGTTTCGACCGGAACGCGCGATGGCCCGAGTCACGCTGGAAAAATTGAACAAGAGCTTCGAGGGCGTCCATGCCGTCCGCGATGTCTCGCTTACGATCGAAGACAAGGAATTCATGGTCTTCGTCGGCCCGTCGGGCTGCGGCAAGACGACGACGCTGCGCATGATTGCTGGGCTGGAGGAGATCACGTCGGGCGAGGTTCATATCGGCGAGGAGCAGGTAACGCACCTGCCGCCGAGGGACCGCGACATAGCCATGGT
>DATFWH010000068.1:0-5738 GCA_035259465.1 Binatia bacterium | reverse complement strand
GCCAAGATCGGCCTCGTGCCGCAGGAGCTCACGACCGACATGTTCGAGACCGTCTGGGCGACGGTGAATTTCAGCCGCCGCCTTTTCGGCCGCGGGCCGGACCCGGCGCACATCGAGCGTGTGCTGCGCGGCCTCTCGCTCTGGGACAAGCGCAAAAGCAAAATCATGACGCTCTCGGGCGGTATGAAGCGGCGCGTGCTGATCGCCAAGGCGCTCGCGCACGAGCCGGAGATACTTTTTCTCGACGAGCCGACGGCGGGCGTCGACGTCGAGCTCAGGCGCGACATGTGGGCGCTGGTGCGCGAGCTGCGCGCGAAGGGCGTGACGATCATCCTGACGACGCATTATATCGACGAGGCCGAGGAGATGGCCGACCGCATCGGCGTCGTCCACAAGGGCGAGCTGATCGTGGTCGAGGAAAAGACGAAGCTGATGAAACAGCTCGGCAAGAAGCAGCTCACGTTCCACCTCCAGGAGCCGCTCGCCTCCATCCCGCCGGGGCTCTCCGACTGGCGCCTGGTCTTGAAGGGCGGCGGGCGTGAGCTCGAGTACACCTTCAACGGCAGCGAGGAGGAGACCGGCATCCCGGCGCTCATGCGCCGCGTCGCGGAGCTCGGCATCGGCTGGAAGGATTTGGAGACGCGTCAGAGCTCGCTGGAGGATATCTTCGTGAGCCTCGTGAGCGACCGCAAATGAATTCGATGTCGAATCGCTTGACCTTCAACGGCCACGCCGTCGCCGCGATCTACAAGTTCGAGATGGCGCGCGCGCTGCGTACGCTGCTCCAGAGCGTGGTCACGCCCGTGATCACGACCTCGCTCTACTTCGTCGTCTTCGGCGCGGCCATCGGCCCGCGGATGTCGCAGGTCGGCGGCGTGGCGTACGGCTCGTTCATCGTGCCCGGCTTGATGATGCTCTCGCTGCTCACGCAAAGCATCATGAACGCGTCGTTCGGCATCTATTTCCCCAAGTTCACCGGCACGATATACGAGATCCTCTCGGCGCCGGTATCGGCCTTCGAGATCGTCATCGGCTACGTCGGCGCGGCGGCGACGAAGTCGATCGTGCTCGGGCTCGTGATCCTCGCCACGGCGGCGCTGTTCGTGCCGATCCAGATTCTTCATCCGCTCTGGATGATCGCGTTCCTCGTGCTGACCGCGTCGGCGTTCAGCCTGTTCGGCTTCATCATCGGACTCTGGGCCGACGGCTTCGAGAAGCTGCAATTCATCCCGATGCTCATTATCACGCCGCTCACATTCCTAGGCGGCGCGTTCTACTCGATCGACATCCTGCCGCCGGCGTGGCGCATGGTGAGCCTGTTCAACCCAATCGTTTATCTGATCAGCGGTTTTCGCTGGAGCTTCCACGAGTCGTCCGACGTCTCCGTGGAAATCAGCCTCGCGATGACGCTCGTGTTTCTCTTCGTCTGTCTCGGCGTCGTCGCATGGATCTTCAAGACAGGATACCGATTGAAGAATTAAGAGTGGGAAATCATGAGCGAGGCGAGCGAATTCGCGGCGACTTTTTGTTGCGGACTGTTTTTCGGCGCGGCGCTTTACGTCTCGGTCGTCCAGCATCCGGCCGCTCGGGAGACCGGCGTCGATTTCGCGTCGCGCTTTTTCGGGCCGATGTACCGGCGCGCGGCGGCGCTTCAGGCAAGTCTCGCGTCGATCGGTTTTCTCGCCGGCCTCGCGGCGTGGTGGAGCACCGCCGGCCGCCTGTGGCTCGCCGCCGCGCTGTTGCTCGTCGCATCGGTGCCGTTCACGCTGCTCGTCGTTAAGCCCGTGAACGATGCTTTGCTCGCTGGCGATCGGCCCATCGAGGAGCGCCGCGCGCTTCTCGCCCGCTGGGGCCGACTTCATTGGATGCGCACAATCGCCGCCGGCCTCGCCTTTGCCGCCAGCGTCTTCGCACTGCTTCGCCGCGAGTAAAACACAAGGAGGCGAACATGACTTATAAAGGCTCCTGTCACTGTGGAAAGATCGCCTTCGAGGTCGAAGGCGACATCGAGCAGCTCATGGAATGCAACTGCTCGCATTGCAGCCGCAAAGGATATCTCTTGTGGTTTGCGCCGCGCGAGAAGCTTAAGCTGAAAACTCCGGAGCGCGATCTCGCCACTTACACGTTCAACAAGCACGTGATCAAGCACCACTTCTGCCCAAAGTGCGGCTGCGCGCCGCTGGGCTTCGGCAAAGGCCCCGGCGGCGCGGACGCCGCGGCGATCAACGCGCGCTGCCTCGAAGGCGTCGAGCCGTCGTCGTTCAAAATCGTCAAGGTCGACGGGCGGAGCATGTGAGGCGGATCTTCTGGAGGTCGTCGGCTGTACCGTCGCTACACATTTGTCTTTGTCAAGTTTTTGTAGTGTCGGCGTCGCCGCGGAGAATGTGATGGAGCGAGAACGGCAGGATACGCCGGCTGAAGCCGCCGTCCGCGACACGATCGACGCGCTTTATCGCGATGAATCGCGCCGCGTGCTCGCGACGCTGATCCGCCTGCTCGGCGATTTCGATCGCGCCGAGGAGGCGCTGGCCGACGCGTTTCGCGCGGCGCTGGAGCAGTGGCCGCGAGACGGCGTGCCGGGCAATCCGCGCGCGTGGCTCGTTTCGACGGGACGCTTCAAGGCGCTGGACGCGCTGCGCCGCCAAAAGCGCGTCCAGCCGCTGCCGGACGACATACACGAGCGGCTCGCGTCCGACGACGGGGATCCAGCGTCGTTCGACGGCGAAGCCTTCGGCGACGACCGGCTGCGGCTCATTTTCACCTGCTGCCACCCGGCGCTCGCGCCGGAGGCGCAGGTCGCTCTGACGCTGCGCGAAGTCTGCGGGCTGACGACCGAGGAGATCGCGCGCGCTTTTCTCGTGCCCGCGCCGACGCTCGCGCAGCGCATCGTGCGCGCCAAGGCGAAGATTAAGAGCGCGGGTATTCCTTACGAAGTGCCCGGGCGCGCCGATCTGCCGGAGCGGCTGGAGGCGGTGCTGCGGGTCGTTTACCTCGTGTTCAACGAAGGCTACTCGGCGTCGAGCGGCGCCGCGGTCACGCGCCACGATCTCTCCGGCGAGGCGATTCGTCTCGGACGCCTGCTGATCGAGCTGTTGCCGGAGGCCGAAGCGATCGGATTGCTCGCGCTCATGCTGCTGCACGAGTCGCGCCGCGCCGCACGCAGCACGGCGGACGGAGAATTGATCCTGCTCGACGAGCAGGACCGCTCGATGTGGAGCCGTGAGCAGATCGCCGAAGGCTCGGCGCTCGCGCAGCGCGCGCTCGCGTCGTCCGGCTTCGGACCGTATACGGTGCAGGCGGCGATCGCCGCCGTGCACGCCAACGCGGCGGTGCCCGCCGCAACCGACTGGGCGCGCATTGTCGCGCTCTACGACATCCTCTTGAGCGCCGAGCGCTCGCCGGTCGTCGAACTCAACCGCGCGGTCGCGGTCGCCATGTGCGACGGGCCGGCCGCGGGACTCGCGCTGATCGATGCGATCATATCGACCGGCGAGCTCGACCATTATCATCTGGCGCACGCGGCTCATGCCGATCTCTGCCGCCGGCTGGGGCGCAAAGCGGAGGCTAAAGCATCCTATGAGCGCGCGCTCGCTCTGGCGCAGCAGGAGCCCGAGCGGCGCTTTCTTAAGCGCCGGCTCGCGGAATTAAAAAAGATTTAACCGGTGTGTCGATTTGACGGCCCGCCGAACGACTATGAGTTAGAAGCCTAACTCAGATCGAAAGGAGCCAAGATGCAGTATCTATGCTTGATTTATCAGGACGAATCGATCGTCCAGAATCGGTCGAAGGCCGAGCTCGACGCGTTATATGCCGAGTATCGAGATTTTACCGAACGCATCAAAAAATCGGGGCGCTTGGTGGGGCTCAATCGCCTGCAGCCCATCCGGACCGCGGCCACGGTGAGGGTCCGCGACGGCAATGTTGTAGCCACCGACGGCCCGTTCGCCGAGACCAAGGAGCAGCTCGGCGGATATTACCTGATCGAGGCCCGGGACTTGAACGAGGCGATCCAGACCGCCGCGGGCTGTCCGTCGGCGCGTTTCGGCAGCGTCGAGGTGCGGCCGATCTGGGAGATGCAGCCGGCTGTCGATTCGGCGCTCCACCAAACGACTACTCGATAGAAAGAGAAATGACGGAGGCGACATTGCGATTCATGGTCCTGGTCAAAGCCAGCAAGGATTCCGAGGCGGGCGTTATGCCGAGCCGCGAGCTTCTTACCGCGATGGGCAAATTCAACGAGGAACTGGCCAAGGCCGGCGTGCTCGTCGCCGGCGAGGGGCTGCACCCGAGCTCGAAAGGCGCGCGGGTGAGATTTTCCGGCAGCAAACGGACGGTCATCGACGGACCGTTCGCCGAAACGAAAGAGCTCATCGCGGGCTTCTGGATCTGGCAGGTGAAGTCGAGGGACGAGGCGATCGAGTGGGTGAAGCGCTGTCCGAATCCTCATAACGAAGAATGCGAGGTCGAGATCCGCCAGATCTTCGAGGCCGAGGACTTCGGCGATGCGCTCACGCCCGAGATGCGCGCGAAAGAAGAACGCATGCGGGTTGGCTCGAAAGAGCGGGCCAATAAAAAACGCTGAACGAAATAAAAATTTTAAGTAAGGAGAACGAACATGAACGTCGAACCCTATCTGTTTTTCAACGGCCGCTGCGAAGAGGCGATCGACTTTTACAAAAAAGCGCTCGGCGCGGAAGTCGCGATGCTGATGCGCTTCAAAGACATGCCCGAGCCGCACCAGCCCGGTATGATCCCGCCCGGCTCGGAAAATAAAATCATGCACGTGAAGCTCACCATCGGAGGCGCCGTGGTCATGGCATCCGACGGGCGCTGCACCGGCAAGACCGACTTCCAGGGCTTCGCCCTTTCCATCGAGCCCGCCAGCACGGCCGAAGCCGAGAAGAAATTCAAGGCGCTCGCCGACGGCGGCCAGGTTCACATGCCGCTCGCGAAGACATTCTGGGCGACGCTCTTCGGCATGGTGGCCGACCGCTTCGGCGTGTTGTGGATGATCGTCGTGGAGCGCTGAGCGGCGGCGGTTCTGCGGAGGCCTTATGAAATTCATCTGCCTGGGATGTATCGACGAGAAGTTTTGGGAGAAAAAATCTGAGCAGGAGTTCAACGCTCTGGCCGACGAATGTTTTGCCTATGACGATGTGCTGCGCAAGAACGGCCACTTTCTCGGCGGCGAGGCGCTGCAGACGGCCGGCAATGGCGCGACGCTGAGACTCAAGGACGGCAAGGTGGTCGTCACCGACGGCCCCTATGCCGAGACCAAGGAACAAATCGGCGGCATCCTCGTCCTCGAAGCGAACAACTTAAAGCATGCCATAGAGTTAATTTCGAAGCACCCGGGCCTCAACTGCGGCCCGTGGGAAATCCGCCCGGCCGCCGATATGACCGAGATGATCCGCGCCAGCGAAGCGCGACGGGGAAAGAAAAAAGAGAGCGGCCACAAAGCCGTGTAGCGTTGTCGGTTCGGGACCTTGCCGAACGATTATTCTGTGAAAGGAGCGGATCCGAGATGAAATACCTCTGTCTGATTTACCAAGACGCCGCGGTGATTCAAAACTTGCCGAAGGCGGAGCTCGAGAAGTTCCGCGGCGAGTACCTCTCTTTCACGGATGGGATCAGACAATCCGGTCACCATGTGGGAAACCACGGCCTCGAGCCTGCCCGGACGGCGACCGTCGTCAGGGTGCGCGACGGCAAGATCGCGACCACCGACGGTCCGTTCG
>DATFWH010000067.1:0-14811 GCA_035259465.1 Binatia bacterium | reverse complement strand
AAAAAGTTTCAACTTCCCCGCCGAAAGGGCTTCTCGATTCATGCTCGACGTTCTGCGCAAACGGAAGCGATCGTGGGTCGTCATTTTTTTTCTCGCCATCATCGTCGTGGTCTTCATCGCCTTTTACGGCGGCAACAAATTTCGCGAGCCGGGCGCGGAGAAAGTCGCCGAGATCAACGGCGAAGCGATCAGCCAGCGCGAATTCGCCGTGCAGTACCAGAGAACGCTCGACATCTATCGCAACATGATGAAACGCGAGCTCACGCCCGAGGCGCTGAAGAGAATGAAGATCAAAAACACCGTGCTCGAGGACATGATCCAGCGCCGCCTCGTGCTTCAGGAGACGCGCAGGCTCGGTCTCACCGTATCGGACGACGAGCTCATGAACGCGATCTCCCGCGTGCCGGACTTTCAAGTCGACGGGCGCTTCAGCAAAAACCGTTATCTCCAGGTGCTCAGCGCAAACCGCATTGCCGCCGCGCAGTTCGAGGACGATCAGCGCGAGCAGCTGCTGATGCAAAAGCTCATGGACGCGATCCAGGATTCGGCGCAGGTCTCCGAGAGCGACGTGCGCGAGCGCTACGCTTTCGGCCAGGAAAAAGTCTCGTTCGCGTTCATCCGCGTTTCCACGGGCGATTTCCTCGCACGCCAGAGCGCCGACGACGGCGAGATCAAAGCTTACTACGACAAGAACAAAACGGCGCTCACGGAGCCGCTCAAGGTGCGCGTCGAATACGTCTTCTATCCTTTCGAGCATTTCGCGGCGAAGACGGAAATCTCGCCGAAAGAGATCGAGGATTATTACGTCCGCAACCGCGAGGCGCGCTTCCAGCAGCAGAAGGCGATGAAGCTGCGCCACATCCTCGTCCGCGCGCCGGCCGACGCGGCGCAAAAGCCCGCCGCGCGCGCCAAAGCCGACTCGGCGCTGGCGGAGGCGCGCGCCGGGAAAAATTTCGCCGACGTCGCGAAACAATTCTCCGAGGACACCGGCGCGCCGCAGGGGGGCGATCTCGGCTGGATCAGCCGCGGACAGCTGCTTCCCACACTCGACCAAGCGGTCTTCAGCCTAAAGCGCGGCGACGTCAGCGCGGTGCTCGAAAGCCCGCTCGGCTATCACATTTTCAAGGTCGAGGACGTCAAGGAAGAAAAAATGACCGCCCTCAAAGAGGCCACGCCGGAAATCACCCGGACGCTCAAAACCGAAAAAGGGAAAACCGAAGCCGTCCGCGCCGCCGACCAGGACCGCGAGAAGGCCTCCGCCGGCGCGGAGCTCTCGCTGCTGGCCAAGGAGCGCGGCCTCGCCGCGAAGCAAACGCCGCTGCTCGCGGCGTCGGATACGCTTCCGGAGATTTCCGCGCTCGACGAATTCAAGCGCAGTGCCTTCGCGCTCGCACCGAAGGAGGTCGGCGCGCCCGTCGAAGCGCCGAACGGCTATTACCTGCTGCGCGTGGTCGAGCGGAAGGAGCCGGCGCTGCCGCCGCTCGACGCGATGCGCGCGGTGGTCGAGCGCAAAATCAAGGAAACGAAAGCGCGCGAGGCGGCCAATGAAAAAGCGAAAGCGCTGCTCGACCAGCTGAAGAAAGATAAGAACGCCGATGCGGTCGCGAAGGCCAACGGCGTTGCCAGCGGCGAGACCGGATGGTTTCTGCGCGGCGATGCGGAAATTCCGAAGGTCGGCGAGCTGCAGGACGTGAAGCCGGGCGGCATTCCGATATCGGCGGCAAACCCGGTCGCCGACCGACCCTATGTTGAAGGCGAGAACGTTTACGTCTTCGTCTTCAAGTCGAGCCAGCCCGCCGACATGCAGCGCTTCGACAAGGACAAAGAGCGGTTGATGCAGGAAGCGCTGCAGGAAAAGCGGCAGACCATGCTCAAAAAGTTTGTCGACAGCCTCAAAGCCAAAGCGCGGATCAAGATCGAAGAGTCTTTCCTCGAGGAGAGCTGAGCGCGCCGGCCGGCGCCGAGCTTTCAATCCCTCTTCCTATGCGGATATTTCTCCTGCGGCACGGCGCCACCGAATGGAATGCGGCGGGCAGGTGCCAGGGCCTCACCGATCTCGAGCTCAACGCCGCCGGGCGCGCGCAGGCCGAGAGCGCCGCGCGCATGCTCGCCGGCGAAACGCTCGCCGCGATTTATTCGAGCCATCTGACGCGCGCGAGGCAGACCGCCGCCGAGGTCGGCCGGGCGCACCGGCTGGAGGTCGCCGTCGAAGAAAACCTTCACGAGCTCGACCACGGCGAGCTCGAGGGCCTCACCTTCGCGGAGATCAAGACGATCCATCAAGATTTCATCCGCGATTGGCGCGACCGCCCCGCGGAAGCGGCGATTCCCGGCGGCGAGCAGCTGAGCGACGTCGCCGAGCGCGCATGGCGCGCGCTCGACCGCATCGTCGCGCGCCACCGGCCCGACGATACGCTCGTCGTCGTGAGCCACAATTTCCCGATTCTGTCCGTGCTCTGCCGGATTCTCGGAACGCCGCTCAATCAATACCGCACCTATCACGTGCCGCCGGGAGGCGTTGTTTGCCTCGAATACTACGACGGCGGGGCGTGGCGCCTCGTCCTTGAGAACGGGAAGCTTCCGCTCAGGGAAGACTGAATCGACCGTCTCCCGCGCAGCTACCGGCGCGCGAACAGCTCGATAAAAGATCTCCTGCCCTCGCGCCTCAGGCCGACATGGGTGACGGCCAGCGCGATGTAAATGAAGGAAAATACGTAGCGGATTCTCGGGTCCGGAATAAACAGCTGCGCGGCGAAGAGGCCGAAAAGCACGGCGCCCTGTTTGACCGAAAACGCGAGGTTCGCGATCACCGCAACGCCGAACAGCGACTGCGCCGCCGTCAGAAGCATCTCCTCGCCCTGCCGGTCGTCCATCTCCATCGGCTTCACCTCGCCCGCGGAAAACATGTAGACGAGCGGCAGCATGCCGATCAACAGCGTCCATTGATTCACCTTCGACGACACGAGCGTGCCCAGACTGGCGCCGGGATTCGCCTTCAGCGCGAAGAGAATCGCGACGATGAACTCCGGCGCCTCCGAGGCGAGCGGCGCGAGCCACTGCACCAGCAGAAACTCTTCCACGCCCAGAGTGCGCCCGGTCGCGAGCAGGCTTTCGGCGAACGGCTCGGCGGCCATAAAGATGGTGAACCCCGACAGCAGGAAAAGCGTCACGGTCGCGATCCGGCGCCCGGCGACGCCCCATTCGGCGATCATCGCCGGCGGGCCTTCGAGCTCCGGCTCCACGTGCGAGGCGCGCGACGCCGCGCGGATGTAGAAAACAAAAATCGCGATCAGCACGACGGCGTCGCTCCAGTCGAGCTGGTGCTTCAGCGGGATCGCGAAGGAGTAGAGCGTCGCGAGACTCAGATAGAAAATTTCGATCCTGTGCGACGGCTCGAGCGAGAAAGATTGGTCGCGCGTTTTCAGCCAAAAGGTAAACACGACGGCTGCCCAGCCGACGCCGATAAGCAGGCGATTGGCGCCGGTCATATTCGCGGTGGCGTAGGCGGTGTACTGGGGATCTTTTCCCGCCGTCCAAGCGAAGTACATGTCGACGGCATACTCGGGCAGAACCGCGATCAGCGCCAGAAAAGCGAGGGCCAGCGCCTGCGGAATGTCGAGCTGCGCGACTTCCGCGGCCCACGACAGCAGGAACGCGGCGCCGAAGACGCCGACGCCGCTGAGGATCGCGATCCACCACGGCGGCAGATCGGGGAAGAAGAGCTGAACCGCCGCCCATTGCAGGCACAGTACGACCGCCGAGACGAGCCAGATGAAGTTTCCCATAGTTAAGCCGATTCGGGAGAAAGAGATTTAGCGCGCGCCAGCCACCAGCCGAGCAGGATAAGCAATCCCGCAAGCACCGCGGGAACCGTCCAGCGGAGGACGTTCAGCCACGGATCGAGGAATTCGTGCACGTGATTGTCGTCGAGAAACATTTCGCCGGCGACCCATCCCAGCACACCGCCGCCGATCCAGACGATCCACTGAAACCGGTTCATCAGACGGGCGAGAAATCCGGCGCCCCAGACGATGATCGGAATGGAAAGACCGATGCCGAAGATAACGAGCAGGAGGCTGCCGTGCGACGCGGCCGCGACCGCCAGCACGTTGTCGAGGCTCATGACCAGGTCGGCCACGATGATGATCCAGATCGCTTCCCACAGCGTCGTCCCGCGCCGCACCGCCTTGTCGTCGTCGCCGCCGCTCTCCTGGCGCAGCAGCTTGACGGCGATCCAGATAAGCACGAGTCCGCCGGCTGCTTGTAGATAAGGAACGGACAGCAGCTCGACAATTACGGCGATGAAGGCGAAGCGCAGCGCGACCGCGCCCAGCGTGCCGCCGATGCGCCCCAAGAATTGCTCGCGCGGCGGCAGCGTTCGCACCGCCATGGCGATGAGCAGCGCGTTATCGCCGCCCAGGCTCAGATCGAGGATGACGATTCCGAACCAACGCGCCCAAAATTCCGGGTTCTCGAAGATTTCAGTCACTCCCGTATACCGCGCGGGCGGATGCGGGCCCAGCGCGCTGATATACATAGCTAAACAGAGCGCCGTTTACCAGCGAAAAGAAGAACCCGAAACGAAGGATGTTTGCCGGATAAAAAAGGCCGTGGGCGCTGAGCGCCCACGGCCCATCCGAAGAAGCTCGGAAATCTTGTTAGTGCTTAACCTTGTCCTTGGCTTTGTCGATGAGTCCTTTGACCCCGCCTTCGGAAGCGGCGCCGACCTGCTGTCCGGTCGACTGCGCCAGCTCGAGGTGCTGCTCCAAGGTCGGCAGCGCCTTGGCGGCGAAGCTCTTCAGGCCCGGATTGTCCGCCTTGTCGGCTTCCTTCTTGAACTTGTCAACGTCGGTTTTGTGGTCGTCAATCATGGTTTTCATATACTCGCGGTCGAACTTCTCGCCCGAGAGCTTCGCCAGGCGGTCGTAAGTCGATTTCTCTTTGCCTTCGAGCTTGTCCGGAATCTGCACGTTGTTCGTGGACGCGAACTGCTTGAGCTCGGTGTTCAGCTTGCTGTGGTCCTGGTCCATCTTCTTGCCGAAGTCCTTCACCTGCTGGCTCGCGGCCTTCTCGGTCGCGAGCTTGCCCAGCTGGACTTCCAGCAGCCCGCCGCCGGCCGCGTCTTTGATGAATCGGCTGTCGCCCATCGATAGCTTATCGGCCGCCAGCGCCAGGCTGCTTGAAAAAAGCAGCGCGGCGCCGAGCGCCAGAAGCTTTGCTCCATTTGTTAACATACCCTTTGCCTCCTTTTTTATTTCTAATTTTTGCTAGCTCCGAATCGTTCCGCGCCAGGCGCCGGTCTCCTGACCGCGGTGTTCGATGAAATCTTTGAAGCGCGCGAGATCGCCTTTCACGCGCCCCGACACGAATCCCAGCGCATCGCCGGTGTTTTCGACGAAGCCCTTCGGGTCGTAGCTGAGCTCTAAATTGATGCGCGTGCGATTTTTCCCCGCCGCCTGGAACGTGACCGCGCCCGAGGTATACTCCCCCGCCTCGCTCTGCCAGGCGATCTTGCGGTCGGGAACCTGCTCGGTGATTCTTGCGTTCCATTCCTTTTCCTGGCCGCCGATTTCGGCCACCCAATGGAGGCGCTTGTCGTCGAGCTGCTTGACGGATTTCACTCCCTCCATGAAGCGGGGAAATTCTTCGAACTGCGTCCACTGGTTGTAAACCGTTTGAATCGGCGCATGGACATTAATGGATTTTTCGATCTTCTCCATACAACCTCCTTTTTTTTGAATAAGTCCTCCTTTTTGAAGGTGTCCCCTCACTAATATTCTAACCGGGCCCTTAACAGCGGCGCGTCGGGTATTCGCCGTAGCGCCGGGGGAAATTTTGCTCTATGGATGTTTCGCGCGCCGGCTTAACATCGCTCGTGGAAACACCCGGTTCTTCCGAGCGCGGCTACAGATAGGCTATGTAATGGGTATGGATGCCAAGCGGCTGCGCGTTGCCGGTCGGGAAATCGAGCTCACGAACCTCGACAAGGTGATGTATCCGGAGACCGGCTTCACCAAAGGCCAGGTCATCGACTATTACACGCGGGTCGCGCGTTATCTCCTGCCCCATCTCAAAGACCGGCCGGTCACGCGCATCCGCTTTCCCGACGGCGTCACCGGCGTGCACTTTTACGAGAAGAACGCGCCGTCGTACACGCCGAAATGGATCGCGACCTTCGCCGTCCCGCGCACCAGCCGGGAGGCGACGACGCGCTACGTTCTGATCAACGATCTGCCCACGCTCGTGTGGCTGGCGAACATGGCGACCCTGGAGATCCATCCGTTTCTCGCGCGCGCGCCTCGCCTCGACACGCCGGCGATGGTCGTCTTCGACCTCGATCCGGGCGAGGGCGCGGACATCCTGGCGTCCTGCGAGGTCGCGCTCATGGTCCGCGAGCTTTTGGAGCGGCTGAAGCTCGAATCGTTCGTGAAAGTATCGGGATCGAAGGGCATCCACCTGCACGTGCCGCTCAACACGCCGGCGACGTACGAAGCCACGCAGCCGTTCGCGAAGAGCATCGCCGAGGCGCTCGAGCGCGACCATCCCGACCTCGTCATCTCGGAAATGGCGAAGGTAAAACGTAAAAAGAAGGTCTTCGTCGACTGGAGCCAGAACTCGGAGCGGAAATCGACAGTCGCGGTCTACTCGCTCCGCGCCAAACAAGAAAGACCTTTCGTCGCGCTGCCGATTTCGTGGGACGAACTGAAGCGGGCCGTTAAAAAGGGCGACCCGCGCGTGCTGTTTTTCGAGCCCGAAGAATGTCTGCGCCGGGTTGAGAAACAGGGCGATCCGTTCGCGCCCGTCTTCAAAATCAAGCAAAAGCTGCCGCAGCCGTTTCTGGACCTCCAGAACGGCTCGCGCGCGCGTTCGCCGGCGCACGACGGATCGCTCGAGAGCTATCGACGGAAGCGCGATTTCAGCGCCACTCCGGAGCCGCCGCCGGCGACCAGCCGGGGGCGGAAAAAAGCCGCCGAAAACGGGCGGCTGTTCGTCATTCAAAAACACGACGCGAGCCACCTGCATTACGACCTGCGCCTCGAGATGCAGGGCGTGCTGAAATCGTGGGCGGTTCCCAAGGGCCCGCCGTACGAGGCAGGCGAGAAGCGCCTGGCGATGGCGGTCGAAGACCATCCAATGGAGTACGCGCGCTTCGAAGGCATCATTCCCGAGGGGCAATACGGCGGCGGCACCGTCATGGTTTGGGACATCGGCACGTATGACGTGATGGACGGGAACTACTGGCAGGGAAAGCTCCACCTGTTTTTTCACGGCAAGAAACTCAAGGGCGAATGGGTGCTCGTGCGCAGCCGCGGGAGCGACGGCAAAAAACAGAGCTGGCTGCTGATCAAGGCCGGCGCGCCGATGAAGCCGCTCTCGCCAAAGCAGAACGATCGGTCGGCGCTCACGCGCCGCTCGATGGCGGCGATCGCCGCCGCGCGCGACGCCGAGTGGCACAGCAACCGGGACGGCGGCGCGCAACGGAAAGCGCCCGCTCCGCCGGACATCGACTTCGATACATTGCCAGAAACGGAGGCTCGATTCATCGAGCCGATGCAATGCCCGCCGGCGGACAAACTCCCGAAAGGCGGCGAGTGGTTCTACGAGATCAAGCTCGACGGCTATCGCTGTCTCGCGGTTAAACGCGACCAAGCAGCGTCACTCTATTCGCGCAACCGGAAATCGTTCGACAAAGCCTTCCCTCAGATCGCGCGGGCGCTGACGCCGCTCGAATCCGGCACCGTTCTCGACGGCGAGATCGTGGCGCTCGACGCCGAGGGGCGACCGTCGTTCAACGCTCTGCAAAACCGCCGGCCGGCGGCGGCGAAGATTTTTTACTATATCTTCGACGTCCCGATTTATCGCGGCAAAAGCTTGCTCGGTGTGCCGCTGGAAAAACGCCGCCGGCTGCTCGAATCGATCGCCGCGCGTCTCGGCGGGCCGGCGCGTCTCTCGGAGGTTTTCGCCGGCACGGCGGACGATCTCATCGCCGCCGCGCGCAACCTCCGCCTCGAAGGGCTCGTCGCCAAGCGTAAGGACTCGAATTACGAGCCGGGCCGGAGAAGCGGCGCCTGGATCAAGCACCGCATCAACCGGGGGCAGGAGCTCGTCGTCGGCGGATACCTTCCGGGGCCCGACGGTTTCCAGTCGCTGCTCGCCGGCTACTATGTAGGCGACGAGCTGATGTTCATCGCCAAAATCAAGGACGGCTTCGTCCCACGCGTAAAGCGCGAGATCGCCGCGCGCTTCAAAGGGCTCGAGACCGACGTGTGTCCATTCGCCAATCTGCCGGAGAAAAAAGGGGCGCGCCGCGGCGAGGCGCTGACGGCCGCGGCGATGAAGCGCTGCCGCTGGCTCAGGCCGGAGCTGGTCGTCCAGGTCGAATTCGCCGACTGGACGGCCGCGAATCACCTGCGCCACGCCAGGTTCGCCGGGCTCCGGGACGACAAGCCGGCGCGGGAGGTCGTTCGGGAATATTCGCCCGCGGGGGCCGGTCTTACACTATAGAAGCGATTTTATTGGGGAAAAATACCCTGTTTTTCCGCCGACTGAACCGGCGTTTAGCGGAGTGAACCTTTTTCACATCCCAGCGTCTAACGCTTCAGAGGAGCCACAACGATGAAGGCCGAGCAGACCGAGATCGAGGGAGCCATCAACCAACTCATGAAAGCCGCGAGCGAGATCGCCTTCGAGCGCTGCGACGACAGCGCCGAAGCCTACGCCCTAAGGAGCATCGTGCTGATCGAGATGATCCGGCGGCGCTTCTCGCCCGCCTGGCAGCGGGGCGAGCTTTTCGGCGCCGTCGACAACGAAGCGGTTTTCAACTGACGCTCGTTTAAAAAACTTCGCATGAAAAAGGCCGGGGCTCTGCCCGGCCTTTTTATTTTACCCGGCAGAAGCCCGGTAGTACACTGTAATCTGTCAGGCTTCGGGTCCAGCGAGCGCAACACTGCCAGATGAGCGTTCTTCATCCTTTCGTCTCCATAATTTCATTTTTCCCGTCTAGCCGTATATAGAGTCTGTATGACCTCATCCTACGACTTGGCCGTCATCGGCTCGGGACCCGCCGGACAGAAGGCGGCGGTTCAAGGCGCGAAGCTCGGCAAGCGCGTCGCGATCGTCGACCGGTCGGCCTGTATCGGCGGCGTCTGCATTCATAACGGCGCCATTCCGAGCAAGACGCTGCGCGAGGCGATTCTCTACTTTTCCGGTTTCTATCACCGCCAGACCTACGGCGCGCGCCACAACCATGCGCCGACGATGCGCGAGCTCATGGATCGCTGCGACAGCGTCGTCGAGTACGAAGCCGACGTAGTGCTCGATCAGCTCGACCGCAACCGCGTGGAATTCATCGAGGGCGAGGCGTTCTTCGACGACCCGCATACGCTTCATATCGGGGGAGCGGGCCATTCGATCACTGCCGAGGCGGTCGTCATCGCCACGGGGACCGTGCCCAGCCGCCCGGAGTCGATCCCGTTCGAGGACGGGAAGATCATCGACTCCAACGGCCTGACCACGCTGGAAGAGCTGCCCAAAAGCCTCATCGTCGTCGGCTCGGGCGTCATCGGCACCGAATACGCGAGCATGCTGGCGCTGCTGCACATCCGCGTGACCCTGATCGATCAACGGCCGGTGATGCTCGACTTCGTCGATCAGGAGATCGCCGAGGCGCTCGCCTATCACATGCGCGATATCGGCGTCGTGCTCCATCTCGGCGAGGAAGTCGTGTCGATCGCGCGCACGCAGGACGGCCGAGTCTGCGCCACATTTCGCAGCGGCAAGCGGGTGCTTGCGGACGCGCTGCTTTACGCTGCCGGGCGTCAAGGCGCGACCGACAATCTGAGACTGAAGGAGATCGGCGTCGACGCGGATGCGCGCGGCCGTGTCCGCGTCAACGAGCACTTCCAGACCGCCGTGCCGCACATCTACGCCGTCGGCGACGTCATCGGCTTTCCGAGCCTCGCCTCGTCTTCGATGGAGCAGGGCCGCTGCGCGGTCTGCCACGCCTTCGGCATTCCCGTGCGCCATCAGCCGCTGCTGCTCCCGTACGGGATTTATACTGTGCCGGAAATATCGATGGTCGGCCGCAACGAAAAGCAGCTCGTGCAGGAGGGCATTCCCTACGAGATCGGCGTGGCGCGCTACCGCGAGATCGCGCGCGGCCAGATCTTGGGCGACAAGGTCGGGATGCTGAAGCTGCTATTCCATCAGGAATCGCGCCTGCTGCTGGGCGTGCACGCGATCGGCCAGGGCGCAACGGAGCTCATTCACATCGGGCAGGCGGTGATGGCCTTCGAAGGCAAGATCGATTACTTCATCGAAAACACCTTCAATTATCCCACGCTCGCGGAATGCTACCGCGTCGCGGCGCTCAACGGCTATAACAAGGTGATCGCGGTCTAGGAAGTCTGGCCGCCGCCGGATTGAATCGCTTCGAGCGCGGCGCGGCCTTTGGCGGCCACTGACGGCGGAATCGGGACGTAGCCGAGCTCGGCGGCGTAGCGCTGCCCGTCCTCGAGCGACCAGCGGAAGAAATCGCGCAGCGCGTTGGCGGTTTCCGCGCTCGGATATCTCTTGCGCACGAGAATCCACGAGAAAGTTACGATCGGATAGGAATTCGCTCCGCTGGGGTCGGGAACGAACGCGCGCAGATTCTCCGGCAGCTCGGCCGCCGCGAGCGCGGCGCCGCAGGCGCGTTCCGAAGGCTTGACGAATTTGCCGTCTTTGTTTTCGAGAGCGGCGGTCTTAAGGCCGAGCCTCTGCGCGAACTCATAGCCGACGTAGCCGATCGCGCCGACGGAGTTGCCGATGAGCCCGGCGACGCCTTCGTTGCCTTTGGCGCGCATCGCATTGCCCGGCCAGTTGACGAGCGTCGCCGGGCCGAAACGGCCGCGCCACTTGTCGCTCACGGCGTCGAGATGCTTGGTGAAGGCGAACGTCGTGCCGCTGCCGTCCTGGCGCACCGCGGTCGTGATCGAGATCGCCGGCAGGTCGAGGTCCGGATTCGCCTCTGCGATCAGCTCGTCGTCCCATCTTTTTATCTCGCCCAGAAAAATTCCGCTGTACGCGCGGCGCGAAAGCTTGAGGTCGCCTTGCAACCCGGGAAGATCATACGCGAGAACGACGCAGCCTGCGGTCATCGGTATCATGAGCGCATCGCCGCCGGCATTGGCGATCTCCGCGTCCGACATGGCGGCGTCGCTGGCGCCGAAATCGATCTTTTCTTTTTCAGAGATATTCTTGCCGATAAACCGGCGCACCCCTTCGCCGCTTCCGACAGCGGCATAACGAACGACGACGTTTGGATGGCTGCCTTGATAGACGGCGAACCAGCGGTTGTAAAGCACCGAGGGGAACGTCGCGCCGGCGCCGGTGAGCAGGGTCGTGCCGGCGGGAAGCTTCGCCTCGGCATCCGACTGAGAGCGGCCGCAAGCGCCGGCGAGGGAAAGAACCAGGACGGCGAGCGCAAGCCAGCGGAAAAATGCCCCCGTCGAATTCTTATGCGAGGTCACGGCGGTTCCTGATCGGTATGAAATTCGATCTTCGGCGACGGCGGTTTAGCTGAACTCGCCTCTAATGTATTCCTGGGTATGCTTCTCTCTAGGATTTTCGAAAACTTGCTTCGAATCGCCGTATTCCACGAGATAGCCCGTGCGGCCGCCGCCGGTCGTGTCGACGTAGAGAAAACCGGTTTTGTCGGCGACGCGCTGGGCCTGCTGAAGGTTGTGCGTGACGATCGCGATGGTGTAGCGCGTTTTGAGCTCGAGCATGAGCTCTTCGATCTTGCGCGTCGCGATCGGGTCGAGCGCGCTGCACGGCTCGTCCATGAGCAGCACCTCGGGGTCCGTCGCGATCGCGCGCGCGATGCACAGGCGCTGCTGCTGCCCGCCCGACAGCGCCATACCGCTGCTGTTGAGCTTGTCCTTGACCTCGTCCCATATGGCCGCGCGCTTCAGCGCCTGCTCGACCTTCTCGACTTTGCTGCCTTTGTACTTGTTGATTCTGAGCCCGAAGGCGACGTTGTTGAAGATGCTGGTCGCGAACGGGTTCGGCTGCTGAAATACCATGCCGATATACCGGCGCACCGCCACGGGGTCGATGCCCGGCGCGTAAATATCCTTGCCGCGGTATCTCACATGACCGTTGAAGCGAAAGCCGCGCACGAGGTCGTTCATGCGGTTGAGACAACGCAGCACGGTGCTCTTGCCGCAGCCGGAGGGTCCGATGAACGCAGTGATGGAATTCTTCTTGACCGGTATCTGCGTGTCTCTGACCGCCTTGAACGCACCGTAGTAGAGCTCGTCAATCCTGCAATCGATGACGGTGTCATCCGCGGCGACCGCGGCATGTCCGTTGCCGGCGCCGCTCTTCGCTTCTGAACTCGCAAGCATGTCGATCTCCTATTGTTGGACTTCGTTTCGCGAGAATATCTGGCCGATCAAGTTAAAAATCAAAACCATAAAAACCAACACCAAGGCCGCCGCCCATGCGAGCTCGACCTGATTTGCGAACGGCTGGCCGGAAAAGTTATAGATGAGCACCGCGAGCGACGCCGTCGGCTGCATCAAGTCTCCGCGCCCGTGCGAAATCAACCAATAATTGCTGAACAGTGCGGTGAAGAGCAGCGGCGCGGTCTCCCCCGCCGCGCGCGCGATCGCCAGCATGATGCCGGTGAGAATTCCCGGCAGCGCTGTGGGCAGAAGCACCATCCAGACCGTCTGCGCGCCAGTCGCGCCCATGCCGATGGACGCTTCCTTCATCCTCGCCGGCACCATGGCCACGGCGCTTTCCGATGTAAGAATGATCGTCGGCAGCATGAGAATGGAAAGCGCAATGCCGCCGGCGATCGCGGAGTAGCCGCCGGTCTCCAGCACCACCGCGCCGTACGCGAAGACTCCCGCGAGAATCGACGGGAAGCCGGTCAGCACTTTCGCCGCGAATCTGACCGTCTCCGCGACCTTACTCTTTTTGGCCTCCGCGAGAAAAACGCCGGTAAAAATGCCGATCGGGATACTGATCAGCGCTGCGAGGCCGACCATGACAAACGTCCCGATGATCGCGTTGCCGAAGCCGCCGCCCTGCTCGAGCGGCGCCGGCGGCAGCGAGGTAAAAAGCGCGAGGCTGAGCTTCTGCCCGCCACGCCAGAGGAGCATCCACAAGACGGCGAAGAGCGGTATCAACGCGAAAAACGTCATGCAGCTCACGACGCCGCTCAAAAGCGCGCTGAACAACGTGCGCGGGCGGTAGAGATTCAGCTCGAGCTCGGCGAAATTCACGCCTTCGAGAGGATTCCGCGGATTTTCCGGTTTCGCCGCCATAGCCTCGGAGCTCACTTCGCCTCCGCCTTCGCGGCCGCTCTTTCCAGGACCAGAGCGCCGAAGATATTCACGACCAGCGTAATCGCCAGAAGCACCAGCGCTGCGTACATGAGGACCGGAATTTGCTGGGCGCTCGCCTCGGGAAAGTTGTTGGCGAGCAGAGCGGCCAGCGTGTTGGCGGGAGAGAACAACGAGACCGTCAACCGGTTGGCGTTGCCGACGAGCATCGCGAGCGCCATCGTCTCGCCGAGCGCGCGGCCGAAGCCGAGCACGATGCCGCCGAAGATGCCGCGCGAAGCCGTCGGCAGCAGCACTCCCAGGATCGTCTCCCAGCGCGTGGCGCCGAGCCCGTAGGCGGCCATGCGGAGCTTCGCCGGCACCGCGACAAGAGCGTCGCGGCTGATCGCGGTGATCGTCGGGAGAATCATGATCGATAGCACGAAGACGGCGGGGAGAATGCCCGGGCCGCTCAGCGTCGTCGAAAACAGCGGGAACCAGCCGAATTGCTCGTGGAGCCAGTTGCAGTAAGGACGGATGAGCGGAATGACGACGAATATTCCCCAAAGACCGTAAACGACGCTGGGAACGGCGGCCAAAAGCTCGATCAGATTCTTGAGCAGCGCCTCCAGGCGATCGGGCAGCCGGCCCCAGAACGGATGGAGGTGAAGACCGAACATCTTGAGCAGCCTGAATACCAGTTCGCCCAGATATCGTTCGCTCAAAAAAATCGCGGCAGCGACGCCGAAGGCCGTGCCGATCACGAGCGCGAGCAACGAGGTATAAAGCGTGCCCCAGATCTCGGGCAGGATGCTGTAGCGCGATTTATTCGGGTCCCACGTGGTGCCGTATAAGAACTGTACCCCGTACTGACCGAACGCGGGCATCGCTTCGAACGCGATTTCGAGGATGAGCCAGGCGCTCAGCAGAATCATGAACACCGCAAAGGCGAAGCAGAGGCGTCGAAACGCGACGTCGTACCAGCGCTGCGCATTCGTCGGCGGCTGCCAGATTTGGCCGGGATTCCAGCCGGCCACCTCGGCGCGGGCTTGCTCGATGCTGGGCTCGGTCGCCATGCCTCTAAAGGAGCGGATCCATTCCTCGGTCGGGCGCCGCCCGCTATGAAATGTTTTGCGCCGCCGCTTTGACCTTGTTGACCACATCGGGTGGAAGAGGTACGTAGCCGAGCGCCTCGGAATCTTTTTGGCCGTCTGTCAGACCGTACTCGATCAACGCGCGCAGCGCCGTGGCTTTCGACGGGTCCTTGTATTTCTTATAGAAGAGCATCCAAGTGTAGGTCACGATGGGATAGGCGTCCTTGGCTTCGGGATCGGGTACCCATGCGATCAGATCGGGCGGCAACTGTCCCGAGGCGAGCGCCGCCGAAGCCGACGCCGTGTTGGCCTCGACATAATTTCCCGCTTATTCTCGAGCACGGCGAACGGCACGTTCTGGCTCTTGGCGTAGCCGTACTCGATATAGCCGATCGATCCCGGAG
>DATFWH010000066.1:0-6598 GCA_035259465.1 Binatia bacterium | reverse complement strand
ATCTTTCCTCCGAAACTCTCGCCCACATTCACGACCTGTGTTAGTAATCGAGCGACTGCGGTGAAAGAGCCGTTGCAAATCATCTTGAGCGAGGCGGCGCTGGCCGAGATTGGCCGTCACGCCGTGGACACGTTTCCCGACGAATGCTGCGGCGTCGTGCTGGACCACGGTAAGCGCGACGAGGTGCGCCGGCTGGAGAACATCCAAAACCGGCTGCACGCGCTCGACCCGGAGACGTATCCGCGCCTGGCCACGATCGCCTACGCCATGGATCCCAAAGAGCTCGAGGCGGTGCTCGAGCGCGCGGCCGCGTCGGGCGCGCGCATCAAGGCCTTCTACCATTCGCACCCGAACCACGAGGCCTACTTCTCGGCCGAGGACAAGGCGTTTGCGATGCCGTTCGGCGAGCCGACGTTTCCCGATGCGGCGCAGATCGTGGTCTCGATCTACGACGCCGTCGTCAAGCGCGTCGCCGCCTACGCGTGGGACGGCGAGCGGCAGGACTTCGTCGAAGCCACGCTGAGGAATTCCCCCCGATGAATCCTCCGCGCGAGGGCGCCGTCGAAGCGCGCGGTCTCAAGCTTCATTATCTCGAATGGGGCGATCCCGCGGCGGAGACGCTGCTTTTGATCCACGGGTTCCTCGATCATGCGCGCAGTTGGGAGCGCTTCGTCGCCGCTTTGGAGCATCGCGATCCGACGCCGCGGCGCATCATCGCGCCCGACTGCCGCGGCCACGGCGACAGCGGCTGGGTCGGAGCCGGCGGCTATTATCATTTCCCCGATTACATCTGGGACCTGAACGCGCTCGTGGAGTCTTTGCGGCTCGACCGCTTCGCGCTCGTCGGCCACTCGATGGGCGGCACGATCTCGTTCATCTACACCGGCACCTTCCCCGCGCGCGTGACGAAGCTCGTCCTCGTCGAAGGAATCGGGCCGTTGCCGGCCGAGTTCGCCGACGCGCCGCCGCGCATTGAGCGCTGGATCGCCGAGGTGAAAATGGTGCCGCACCGAAAGATCGTCGAATACCCGAGCCTCGAGGTTGCGGCGGAGCGTCTGAGACGAAAAAATCCGCGACTCGGCGATGCGCTCGCGCTGGAGCTCGCGCGCGGCGGCATGCGCCGCCTCGCGAACGGACATTGGGTTTGGAAATTCGACCCGCTGCACCGCACGGTGGCGCCCCAGCCGTTCTACTCGGCGCAGGCGGTCGAATTCTTCCGGCGCATCGAATGCCCGGTGCTCATCGTCAACGGGGCCGAGAGCCACCACACGCCGCGCCCCGACATCGAGCAGCGGCTCGAAGCGATCCGCGATCGGCGCGTAGCGTCGGTCGAGGGCGCCGGCCACATGGTGCACCACGACAATCCCGCGCTACTGGCGGAGCTAGTCGCCGGGTTCATTCGCCGTTGACGGAAAAATGGAAGATTGTTATCTTCCCAATTGTGAGTGAGCGAAAGCGGCTGTTTTTGACCGTGGGAGACGAGGTCACGCACCGGGGCTACCAGCAATGGGGGCACGGGCTCGTGGTGGAAGTGATGACCTCCTCAGTACCGGGTGGCACGTGCCTCGCTCGCGTGCGCTTCCAGGACGGCCAGCTGCGGACGTTCAACAACGATATGGACAATCAGAGCTGCTGCTATTATTTCGGCGTGCGGCGCTACTGGAATCCGAAGCACGGCGCCGACGCGCTAAAGGCCAAATTCTTCTCCCTCAAAGGATGACGCCATGAAGAGAATCACCGCCGCATTTACCGGCTTGACGGTTGGAGTCGCCCTGCTCGCTCCGCTGCCCGTTCGCGCCGCCGACCCGATCGAAACCGCCGGCGTCGTAACCGGGGTCACCGCCGGCAACACCATCGCGGTCCCGGCGAAAATCGTCTCCGTCGGCACCGGCCTCATCGCCGGCGCACTCTCCTTCATTCTCACCGGCGGCAACGCCGATCTTACGCGGCAAATATGGAGCGACGTCACCGAGGGCCCCTGGTACATTTCACCCGCGCTGGCTCGCAGGGCCGTCGGCGAGCGCCCCGAGCTGGAAAAAAGAAAGGCCGGGATGGTGGAAACCACCCCGGCCGTGGAGACGCAGCCGGCTCCCGCCGATTCGCCAAGCGCTCCTTAGTTAAGCCGCCAGGTTTTTCTTAAAGAAGCCTGAAGTCCTCTGCCAGGCGTCCTTCGCCGCGTCGGCGTTGTAACGCTCGGCGTTCGTGTTGTTGTTGAACGCGTGCTTCGCGCCCGGGTAGACCTTGATGTCCGCCTGCTTGTCGAATTTTGCGAGCGCCTGCTTGAGCGGCTCGACCCCCGGCATGATGTTCGGATCATCCTGACCGTAGTTGCCCATCACCGGGCACGGAATGTTCTGCACCTGATCGAGCGGATCAGGATTGCGGCCGTAGTAGACGACCGCTGCGTTCAAATTCTTGCACTTGGTCGCAAAGTTGAGCGACTGGCCGCCGCCCCAGCAGTAGCCCACGACGCCGACTTTGCCGTTGAGGAAATTCTGCTTCTTTAGATAGGCGACGGCGCTGGTGAGGTCCTCGACCACCATGTTGCCGTTGATCTTCTTGATCGCCTCGATCGCCTCCTCGGGAGTTTTGAATTGATCGCTGCCGCCGATGCGCGACATGAGATCGACGGCGAGCGCGGCGAATCCCTCTTTGGCGAAGCGCCGCGCCACGTCCTTGATGTGCTCGACGAGGCCGCGGTTTTCATGAATGACGAT
Source organism: Binatia bacterium (assembly GCA_035259465.1). Lineage (GTDB taxonomy): Bacteria > Desulfobacterota > Binatia > UBA9968 > UBA9968 > JAJPJQ01. The sequence continues at coordinate 3,881 of DATFWH010000066.1, read as the reverse complement.
CACCGTGCCGAGATTTTTGCCGTCCTTAGGGCGCGAGAGATACGCTTTGACCGGACCGGCGTTTCCGGGGAATGTCACGCTCTCGGAAATCAAAGCCGGATCGTTCGGCTGGACGATGTTTCCTTCCGCCATTAGCTTTCCTCCTTTCACATTCGAGTTAGAGTCGACGACAATTTTCTTATCCGAAAACTGCCGTTGAATCCAGCCGCATCGGTGTAAAAATCTACGCATCGTGCCGGCCTAACGAGAGTGTTTCGCTGCCCATCCATTTTTTACGCACGAAGGGAAATTTTTTCTGGTCTTAAGAGTGCGAACCGTGCTGTTTGTCCGCGTGAATACGGGGTTTTTCACGGTTCCTACCTTGGCATATTTCTTGGTTCCTCTATTTTACAAACGCTCGCGGCACCACCGCAGCGGCAAGGAAATAGGAAGACAAGGAGGCTATATGCTTAACTGGGCAGTCACCTTTCTGGTTATCGCCTTGATCGCCGGCGTCCTCGGGTTTGCCGGTATCGCCGGCGCCGCCTCACAGATCGCGTGGATTCTCTTCGTCGTTTTCATCGTGCTGTTCCTGGTCAGCCTGATCGCCGGGCGCGGCCGCGGGCCTCTCGTTTGAGCCGACGAGAGACAAGGCTGTCTGCAGAGTGGAGTTGAAGAGGAGGTAGGCATGAAGCCTGCGACGATTATCGGCATCATTCTGATCGCGCTTTCGGTCTTCTCGTTCGCCTATCAGGGCATCCCGTATCATACCCGCGAAAAAGTAGTCGACTTGGGACCGATTCAAGCGACGGCGGAGAAAGATAAGAGCATTCCGCTGCCGCCGCTCTTCGGCGCCATCGCGCTGGTGGGCGGCATCGTACTGATTTTCGCCGGTACGAGACAGCATTAAGCAACTCGCGGGAGCCGGATGTTCATCCCGGCTCCCCTTCTTTCCGCAAAGGCCCCACCCATTATCACCGCATACGCCCCGGACCGCCGAAAGGCGGCCCGGGCCTGCCCTATTCTAGGGCGAAAGTCGCATAGGTTTATTTTTATCGGGAATCTACCCAAATTGACGGAATCGAAACCGGCGCTAGAAGTAGGAGACGGAGGATTCCTCGACTACCTATTCCAAATCCAAGAAAGGAGAATGTGATGAGGCAAAGCAAAGCGCTCGTGGGGATTTCTTTGTTGGCAGGGTGATCGCACTCGCCGGCTGTTCGTCGAGTTCAGATTCCGGACGCCGGAACAGCGCATCCACAGATAGCATTCAGAGGGGAACCGCGCCCAGCGCGCCGAGCCGCACATCGGGTGGCTCCGGCGGCGGTGAAGGCGGCGGTTCGGGTTCGGATAGCGGCGGAGCCGGCGGCGCGGGTGGCGGCTCCGGAGGCGGCTCCGGCGGTGGTGACGGCGGAGGCGGAGGTGATGGCGGCGGCGGAGGTGGTGGTGGCGGAGGCGGCGGTAATTGATTCCGCGCACACAAGAAAGGAGAAGGTGATGAGACGAAGCAAAGCGCTCATGGGAATTTCCCTGCTGGCGGGAGTGATCGCTCTGGCCGGCTGTTCGACGCAATCGAATTCGAGCCGTTCGGGCGGCGCGACAACCGGCAGCACGCAGACCGATGATTCGTCCAACGCGCCGACCGGAAAATCCGGAGGTGAGGCCGGCAGGAGCGGATACGGCGCACCTGGGGGCGGTGGCTACTGATTCCGCGTCCCAGACGGCCGAGTTTCAAAACGGGCGGAGGGCATCTTCTCCGCCCGTTTTGTCATGTGGGGGAAGCTTTTAAGGGAAAAAATCGCCCTCAAAAAAGTTTTCCTGTTTCAGGTTTATCCCTGTATTATTTCGGGTTTTTCCCCCATTGGCCTCCTTTCGGCCGCAGATTACCCTGTGGTCTGGGATATTTCCCAACGGAGGCCGCGTGTCCATTCGTAGTACCGTCCCGGCTATAACCCCCCGCAAACGGCGGCATATTTCTCGCCCGGGGCCAAAGATCGTCACTTTGGGCGATCTCATCGTGGCCCTGACGGAAGAGACGCGCCGATACGTGAGCGACGAAGAAGAGGTGTACCGCCTCGTCGCCTACATGGTTACGGATATTCTAGCCAGATCGGAAAAGCGCAAAGTCTCGAAGAATTGGCACTGACGCTTTGTTTGAAGGAGGAGCGGCGGATGAGGCGTAAAACGATCGGAGCCGCCGGCGCGTTATTCGCCGGTTTTTTTCTGGTGCACGATTTGCTGTGGGCGGGGCCGCCGACCCAGCAGGTGCGCTCGACGGTCGAGAGCGTCTATACCGGGCTGCTCAACTCGCGACAGGAATCCGAAGCGAAAAGGAAAAAGCACGCGGCGGCGATCAAGCAGGCGATCGCGCGGCGCTTTGACTTCGCCGAAATGGCGAAGCGCGCGCTCGGACCCTACTGGGAGCGCCGCAGTGCGCGCGAGCGCAGCGACTACGTTAAAATTTTTACCGACGTCGCCGCCGACGCGTACGTCGACCAGATCGAGCCGTTCGCGGGAGAACGAATTCTTTACCTGCGCGAGAGCCGCGACGGGGACTTCGCGGAAGTCGACACCAAAGCTCTCGGGATCAAGGGCGACGAGCTCGACGTCAATTACAAGCTCCGCTCGCGCGGCGGCGAATGGAAGGTCTACGATCTCGTCATCGAGAATGTCAGCGTAGTCAATAACTACCGTGCGCAATTCGCGCGCATCATGAATCGCGGATCCTTCGACGACCTGCTGGAGAAGCTGCGCGACGCGCATGCCAATCAGATGCTGGCGCGGCAAACGCGCCCCGGTCCGACGCTGCTATCCGCGTGGCTTCTGGCACAAGCCGCGCCCAACCGCCCGCGTTGATTCTCTTTCCGCACTTGTCAGCCGTGGCCTTCTACCGCCGGTCGAGTCGCGGTTTTCTTCTTCGCTGAGGGATTCCCCTCGAAAAATGATGTGTCACCCCGCCCTCTTTAGGAGCACGATCGGGCTCAATCCTGAATCGTTCCTAAGGAGTTCAGTTGTTTTCCCGGGCTCGTTCCATTGCACGGCGCGCGCGCGGCGGTATTTTTTTTCTTGCGCTTCTCGCGATTCTCGCGCTCTCCTACCGGCCGCCTTTCGCCCAACTCGTTCCGCCGCTGGCGGCGCCGCCGCTAGCGTCGCCCGACATCAGCCGCCCGTCTGCCGCCGGCCAGACCGTCATGGTTCCAGCGGGCGGCGATCTTCAGGCCGCCATCGACGAAGCGCGTTCTGGGGATATCATTGTGCTCGAGGCCGGCGCGGCGTTCGTCGGCAACTTTACGCTGCCGCGCAAAAGCGGCGCCGATTGGATCGTAATCCGCCCGGCCGCCCAGAGAAGCCTTCCGCCCGCTGGTTCGCGCATCGCTCCTTCCGACGCTAAGCTGCTGCCGAAAATCATCACGCCGAACTCGGCACCTGCGCTCTCCGCCGCAAGCGGCGCTCACCATTTTCACTTCGTCGGCGTCGAAATCGAGGCCGCACAAGGAGCCAGCCCGGTCGAAAGCCTGATCCGCATCGGAGGCGAAACCGGAGACAAGCCCGCGGACATTATCTTCGATCACTGTTACATTCACGGCGACCCGACCGGCGGCGTCGCTCGGGGCCTCGAGCTCGACGGCGAGCGCATCACGGTGGTCGATTCGTTTGTGTCGGAGTTTCGCGATGCTTCGGCGTCGCGGGCGATCACAGCCGACGGCCGCGGCCCTTTCAAAATCGTCAACAATTACCTCTCGGCGGCAGGAGAGAATGTCGTCTTCGGCGCGGCCGGCGATGCCGTGCCCGCGGACATCGAGATTCGCGGCAACTACTTCCACAAGCCGCTGGCCTGGAAGCGAACCGCCGCGGCCGTGAAGAATCTATTGGCGCTCGACAGCGCGCAGCGCGCGCTGATC
>DATFWH010000065.1:0-4955 GCA_035259465.1 Binatia bacterium | reverse complement strand
ATAAAGAATGCTATGAAAGTGATCGGCCGGCGGGACTACATGCTCGCCGAGCCGCTCTGGTTTCCGATCTGGAATTAAAAGTGGCGGCGAAAGAAGCGAAGATGGCGAAGGCCGGCCCGGCGGCCAAGTCGGCGGCCGCGTGGCCCGGCGTTATCCGCCACTACCGCGAGTTTCTTCCGGTCGAAAAAGAAGCCTCGATCGTCACGCTGCTCGAAGGCAACACGCCGCTTCTGCGCTGCCACAATCTCGAACGGGCGATCAGTCCCGGCATCGAGCTTTACTTGAAGCTCGAAGGCTTGAACCCGACCTGCTCGTTCAAGGACCGCGGCATGACGATGGCGATCACCAAGGCCGTCGAAGAGGGCAGCAAGGCGGTGATCTGCGCGTCGACGGGCAATACCTCCGCGTCGGCGGCGGCCTACGCGGCGCGCGCGGGGCTGAAAGCTTACGTCATCATCCCGCAGGGAAACATCTCGCTCGGCAAGCTGAGCCAGGCGATGATCCACGGCGCGAAGGTGATCGAGGTCGCCGGCAATTTCGACGCGGCGCTGAAAATGGTGCGCGAGGCCGCGAAGCGCTATCCCGTGACGCTCGTGAACTCCCTCAATCCCTACCGCATCGAGGGGCAGAAGACCGCCGCGTTCGAAATCTGCGATCATCTGGGCGCGGCGCCGGACTATCATTTTCTCCCCGTGGGCAACGCGGGAAACATCACGGCGTACTGGAAAGGCTACCAGGAATATCATCGCATCGGTCGTATATCTTCGCCGCCCAGGATGATGGGTTTTCAAGCCGCCGGCGCGGCGCCGATCGTGCTCGGGCGCGTGATCGAGAAGCCCGAGACCGTTGCGACGGCGATCAAGATCGGCAATCCCGCGAGCTGGCAGTCCGCCGTCGCCGCGCGCGACGAATCCGGCGGCGCGATCGAGAGCGTGACGGACGACGAGATCATCGCAGCCTACAAGCTGCTCGCGAACACCGAGGGCATTCTCGCCGAGCCCGCGTCGGCGACTTCCGTCGCCGGCGTCGTTAAAAAACAAAAGCAGAAAATTTTCCGCAAGGGCGACGTCGTCGTCTGCACGCTCACCGGCCACGGTTTGAAAGACCCCGATACCGCGATCCGCGAGTCGGACAAGCCGATGCGCATCGCCGCCGACATGAAGCTGCTGAAGGAGATCTTCGAGCGCGAAGCGGCGTCATGAAATACATCATTCTCCAGGGCGACGGCATGGCGGACTGGCCGCTGGAAAAATACGGCGGCAGGACGCCGCTCGAAATCGCCCCCACGCCGAACATGGACCGGCTCGCGTCGCGCGGCGTCTTCGGCCTCGCGCACACGATCCCGGAGGGCTTCCCGCCCGGCAGCGACGTCGGCAACATGAGCATCCTGGGATACGACCCGGCGCTCTACCACACCGGCCGCGCGCCGCTCGAAGCGGCGAGCGTCGGCATCGACCTCGCGCCGAAGGACATCGCGTTTCGCTGCAATCTCGTCACGATCGGAAAAAACGGCGCGAACGAGATCATGGAAGACTTCACGGCCGGACACATTACGAGCGAAGAGGCGGCGGAGATCATCCGCGACCTGAACCGCGAGCTCGGCGGCGGCGGCATCGAATTCTTTCCCGGCGTCAGCTATCGCAACCTGATGGTCTGGCGCTCCGGCAAGGAGAAGATGGAGACGACGCCGCCGCACGACATAACCGACAAGGAAAGCGCGCCGCACATGCCTTCCGGCGACGGCGCGGATCGGCTTGCCGATCTCATGCGCCGCTCGCGCGACATTCTCGCCGCGCATCCCGTTAATAAGAAACGCGCGCAGAGAGGCGAGCGCCGCGCGTCGTCGATCTGGCTTTGGGGGCAGGGCAGGGCGCCCGCGCTGCCGACGCTCAAGAAGCGCTTCGGCATCGACGGCTCGGTCATCTCGGCCGTCGACATCATCAACGGCCTGGGCGTCTACGCCGGCCTCGAGCGGATAAAAGTTCCAGGTGCGACGGGCTTTTTCGACACCAATTATAAAGGAAAGGGTGAATATGGGGTCGCGGCGCTCGAAAAGAAAGATCTGATTTTCATTCACGTCGAGGCGCCGGACGAAGCGGGCCACATGGGCGACGCGGAGAAGAAGATCGAGGCGATCGCGAACTTCGACGAGAAGGTCGTCGGCACCGTCGTCGGTAAGCTGAGCGGACGGCGCGATTGGCGGCTGTTGCTGCTGCCCGACCATCCGACGCCGATCGCTTTGAAGACGCACGTCGCCGAGCCGGTGCCGTTCATTCTCTACAGCGCGGCGGAAGAGGGCGCGCCGAAGCCTTTCGGCTTCAACGAGCGCGACGCCGTCAAGAGCGGCGTCGTCGCGCCGCGCGCCTTCGAATTGATCGACGCTCTCATAGGAGGGAAAAACCCGTGGACCGAAACCTCGCGTTAGAAGTCGTCCGCGTTACCGAGGCGGCCGCGCTGTCCTCGGCGCGGTGGATGGGACGGGGAGACGAAAAGGCCGCGGATCAGGCGGCGGTCGACGCGATGCGCCACGCCTTCAACGGCGTCGTCATCGACGGCACGATCGTGATCGGCGAAGGCGAGCGCGACGAGGCGCCGATGCTCTACATCGGCGAAAAAGTCGGCAGCGGCGACCACGCGCCGGAGGTGGACATCGCGCTCGATCCGCTCGAAGGAACGACGATCTGCGCCAACGGCGGCCCCAACGCGCTGTCGGTCATCGCGATGGGCGACAAGGGTTCTTTTCTCCACTCTCCCGATACCTATATGGACAAGATCGCCGTCGGTCCGGTCGGCAAAGGCGTCGTCGATCTCGATAAGAGCCCCACGGAGAATTTAAAGGCGCTCGCCGAGGCGAAAGGCGCACGCGTCGAGGACCTCACCGTCATCATTCTATACCGACCGCGGCACGAGGCGCTGATCAAAGAAGTGCGGCAGGCCGGCGCGCGCATCCGCCTCATCGGCGACGGCGACGTCTCGGCGGCGATCGCCACCACCAAATCGGAGACCGGCATCGATCTCCTTCTCGGCATCGGCGGCGCGCCGGAAGGCGTGCTCGCGGCGGCGGCGCTCCGCTGCGTCGACGGCGACATGCAGGGGCGCTTGAAATTCCGAAACCCGCAGGAGATCGAGCGCGCGCAGGCGATGGGTATCAAAGACATCCACAAGAAATTCAATCTCGAAGAGCTCGCCGGCGGCGACGTGATGTTCGCGGCTACCGGAGTCACCGACGGAGACTACCTCGACGGCGTGCATTTCTTTTCCGGCGGCGCGACGACGCATTCCGTCGTGATGCGCTCGAATACGCGCACGATCCGGTTTATTCGGACGACGCATCATTTCGCTTTCAAACCGCAGTATTAATTGACGACGATGAGACACGGCATCGGCGGCGGCGCCGCGCTACTGCTCGCGTTGTTGTTCGGCTCGGCCGCCTCGGCCAATCCTTATCTCGCCAAGCCCGGTGAGACGCCGGTGAGCATCCGCATCGCGACCTGCGCCGTCTCGGGCGGCTTCGTTCATCTCTACACCGCGCTCGACAACGGCCTGTTCGACAAGTACGGCATCAAGGCGAATCACATTTATATCCGCGGCAGCGGCATCTCGCTCACCGCGCTCGCGTCCGACGAGATCCAGTTTCTCTTCTGCGCCGCCGACGGCACGATTCCCGGCATGGCGACCGGCATCGAGGCGAAGCTCGTCGCCGCGCCGCTCGTCGGCCTGCCGTACGTCCTGCTCGCGCGGAAGGACGTGAAGCGCCCCGAAGACTTGAAAGGGAAGAGCATCGGGGTGACGCGGCCCGGCGACTTGAGCTATCGGCTCTCGCGCGCGCTGCTGAAAAAGTTCGGTCTCAGCGAGGAGGACGTCAAGCTCAGGCCGATCGGCGGCAGCCAGTCCGAGCGCTACAACGCGATGGCGCAGGACATCATCCAGGCGATCATCGTCACGCCGCCGCTCGACGTGCGCGGCCGGCGCGACGGCTTCAATCTCGTCTACAAGCTCAACGACCTGCATCTCCCGTTCATCTACAGCTCCGTGCACACGAACCCGAAGTTGATCCAAGAAAAGCCCCAGCTCGTGCAGCGCGTCGTCGCCGCGTTCGCCGAGGCGGCGCAGTTCGTCGAGAAGAATCCCGACAAAGCCAAGGCGGCGGTCGGTAAAGCGCTCAAGCTGAAGGACGACGAGGCGCTGCAATCGTCGTACGATGCCTACGCGAAGGCGATCATCAACCGGAAGATGCTTGTGCCGGGCGACCAGGTCTCCGACGCCGTCGAGCTCGCGAAGGCGGAGACCACGGTAAGAAGGAAGGCGAGCGAGATCTACGACAACCGCTTCGCGGAGGATTTGGAGAAGAGCGGGTTTTTAAAAGAGCTCTGGGGCGGCAAAGTGCCGTGAGGTGCGCGACGTGTACCCAGAGGATCTGCAGCTGCTGAGAACTTTTCTTACTCCTTCCACGCCAGCCTTCCCTTCAGTGGCGCGAATATCTTCTCGAGGCGCTCCTTACTAGTTTCTTCAAGACCCATATTAAAACTTTTGTCGTTCTCGCCAAATTTTCCAATAATCTGGCTGTGGCCAATCTTAATATTCCCAAATCGCCATTCGGCGAATTGTTGTGCATGGCTGTTCGCAAACTCGTTGAAGAGCCTGGCACCCCGATCTGTCAGAAGAACCAATGCAATATAGTTATAACCTGTCGGTGAATCCGCTTTTGTAGCTTGACGCTTTTCGCCAAATACATAAGTGGACCGTTTTTCAATCGTCATAGACAAAATTTCTTTCTCATCTAATATGAGACTCGGTTTACGTTCTACGAATCGCTGTCGATTCGGCCCATAAAATTCCACTTCGTAATTCTTCGGATTTTCATCATAAGCTTTTTTATCGTAGGTAAGGATATGAAAAGTAAGACTCCCCGAAAGTTGGCCAAGCGCAGAACTGGGAGCAATAAACACTGTTAC
>DATFWH010000064.1:0-2685 GCA_035259465.1 Binatia bacterium | reverse complement strand
CCGTGAAGCTGAAGTTCGCGTTCGAGATGCGCACCTTCCGCCGCTCCTGCGCGCCGAGCGAAGCGACGAGAAGCAGGACAGCCATGACGCAGACGGCGCCGGTGAGAATTCGTGCTTGGACGCGCGACATCAATGAACCTCCGCGACTTTCTTGAGCATGCTCAGATCCTCGAGATCGTCCGGCGTGAACGCCTTCGCGACCTTCAGCGTCTCGCGATAGATCTCGATCTCTTTCTCCACCGCCGCGCGCGGCTTGGTTCCGTCGCTGCTGAGCGTCGGCAGGATCCCGGCGAACGCTTTCTCCGCCAGCAACGCGTCGATTTTATGAAACGCGGCGATGTAGCGGACCATCTCGGCGCGGTTCGCCGCATCGTGCATGAAAGCGAGCGTCTTCAAAAGGCCGGCGATCATCGCTTCCGCCTTGGCGGGACTTTTCTTCAGCGCCGCGCTTTGCGCCACCAGGCCGATGAAGCTGAGCGGCGCGTAGGCGCGCGCTTCGGCCAAATGGCTGTAGCCCTTGGCTTCGAGCTCCTGCGCGAACGGCGGTGCGAGCATCGTCGCCGCGACTTTTCCGGTCGTGAGCGACTTGTAAGCGGTCTCGGTGACGCCGGTCGAGAGCAGCGTCACGCTCGCGGGATCGACGCCGTTGGCCTTGAGAATGAGTCTCGCCGACATGCCGGTCGCGTCGGTGATCGCGTTGACGCTGATCACTTTGCCCGCGAGCTCCTTGACGCTTTTGATCCCCGGCTGCCCCACGAGCACGTGGGCGGGCTCGTGCTGGACGTAAAAGATGCGCTTCAACGGATGGCCCTGCATGATCGCGGAAGTCGAAGCGCCGAGCGTCGTCGAGAAATCGAGCTCGCCGGCCACGAGCGCCGCGATCGCGGTCGGCGGCGACATCGCGATCAGCTCGACGTCGACGGTTTCGCGCGGGAAGAAGCCCTTGTCCTTGCCGAAATAAAACGGCATGAGCGCCAGGCTCTTTGAAGGGATGTGGATTCTTACCTTGGCGGGCGCGGCAGCGGCCAAGCTCGCACCCGAAGCCGCCAGCATCAGCGCGAGAACGGCGAAGAATATCTGCCGCGCAGCAGGGGCGGTTCGCGAACCGCCCCTGCATCGGATCGAAGCGCCGCGCATACTCTCTTTTCAGCGCGCGCCGAGATGGTGCGCGAGGAAATCGGCGATGAGCGGCCGATAACGCCACGGCATATTGTTGCAGACGTGATTGCCGCCTTCGAGTACGACCATCTGTTTCGGCCCGGACGCCTCGGTCAAGATGCGCTTCGGCTGCTCGAGCGGGATGAAATCCTTGGTGCCGTGGACGATCAACAGCGGGCAGCGGATCTTCGGCGCGAGTCCTTCGAGCGTGCAGCGCCGGTGCAGCTCGGCGAGCTTTTCCTTGTCGTAAATCTTCCAGATGTGCGCGATGCGTGCGAATTCGAAGGGGTCGTCGAAGCGGTTGAGCGAGCGCGTGCGGTCGTACATGCCGCCGGAGAGCGTGCACGCCTTGATGCGGTCGTCGCACGCGGCCGAGCGCGGCCCCAAATATCCGCCCATGCTCGGCCCGAATACGCCGAGCCGCTTGGCGTCGATCTCCGGGATCCTTTCCAGGTAATCGATCACCGCCGACGTGGCGCGCTCGAAGTCGACGATGATGCCGCCCTGGAACCAGCTCTCGCCCTGCCCCGGGCCGTCGAAGGTGAAGGTCGCGAGGCCGCGCCGGATGAAGACATCCTCCATCGTGCGCGCCTCTTCTTTGGTCGATTCGAGGCCGGAGATGATCACGACCACCGGCGGCTTCTTCACGCTCCGCGGCACGCGCAGATACGCCGGCAGGCGAAATTTTTGGAACGCGACCTCGTGGCGCACGGCCGGCGGATCGATATAAGGCGCGGCCTTGGCGTAGCACTCGACGCGCTTTTTGTGCGCGGCGGTATACTGCTCCAAATCCTCGGGAGAATTGTTGCAAGCGAAGTGGTAGCTCATCGCGGCGAGCAGATAGGCGTCCGTCGCGCTGTCGCGATTGCCCTTCGCCTCGTTCTCCCGCGCGAACTGTTCGTGATTCGCGGCCGTCGCCGACCACTCGCGGCACCAGTCCGCCCACGCGCGGATGCGCGCCGTCGTCGTCAGGAGATCGTTGTAATCGACCCCCTGAACAATCATGCGCGGCGACCAGGTCTTCAATACGTGATCGACGGTAGAATCGGGATGAGTGGCAAGCATGGCAATCTCCTTTCTATCAATCCGCGCACGCGCCGATCTTTTTCGCCCCTCCGGCCGCTTTCAGTGCCTCCTCGCCGAGCTTTATGTCGACGACCTGCTCGTACGACGGCTTTTTATCCGCCTGGATATCGCCGTTCTCGACGCCGTTCTGGATCGACCATTCGGTGCGCTCCTTGGAGAAGCCCGTGTTCACGGCCCAGACACAATTCTTCGCGAGATAATCGTACGCGAAATTCACCGCCTCGGCGGGCTTCTTGGTCGCGTCGACCATAACCGGCAGCACTTTTTCTTTTTGCGTGTAGATCGCGCGGTTCGCCTCGATAAGCGAGGCCGCTACGTCCCGAATCATCGCGCGGTCTTTGGTGAGCATGCTCTCGGCCGCGCCATAGGCGTTGAAGAAATATTTCGGCACCACCTTCACCAGCTCGACGAGGACGTGCACGCCGGGCTTTTCTTTTTGCG
>DATFWH010000063.1:0-7154 GCA_035259465.1 Binatia bacterium | reverse complement strand
AAGGCGGTCTTCCGCCTGATGAAGATGGTCGCCGACAGCAACGCGACGATTCTCCTCCAGGGCGAATCGGGCACGGGCAAAGAGCTGATCGCGCGCGCCATCCACCGCGCGAGCCGCCGCAAGGAGCGGCGCTTCGTCGCGGTCAACTGCGCGTCGGTGCCGGAGACGCTGCTGGAAAGCGAGCTGTTCGGCTACGTGCGCGGCGCCTTCACCGGCGCCGCGGCCGATAAGAAGGGCCTGTTCGAGGAGGCGCACGAAGGGACGCTGCTGCTCGACGAGATCGCCGACACGTCAACGGCGTTTCAGTCGGCGCTGCTCCGCGTGCTGCAGGAAAACGAGATTCGCCCGGTGGGCAGCAACAAGAGCGTCAAGGTCGACGTGCGCGTCATCGTCGCGACCAACAAGGACTTGAAGCGGGAGGTCGAGAAGCGAACGTTCCGCGAGGACCTTTTCTATCGCCTGAGCGTCGTGCCGATCGCGCTGCCGCCGCTCCGCAGCCGGCGCGACGACGTCCCGCTGCTCGCCGCGCACTTCATCGAGAAATATTCCCGCGCGTACGGCGTCGAGCCCAAGCGGCTGGCGCCGCCGGCGCTGCGCCTGCTGCTCGACCACTCGTGGCCGGGCAACGTGCGCGAGCTGGAGAACGTGATCGAGCGCGCGGTGCTGATCAATCCGGGCCCTGAGATCGCGCCCGATTCGCTGTTCCCTTCCGCGCTCACCATGCTGGACGAAAACCGCGCGTTCACGAGCTTGAACGAGACGATGCGCGGCGCGCGCGAATTGATGGAGCGCGAGAAGATCTCCGAGGCGCTCCAGCGCGCGAGCGGCAACCGCTCGCACGCCGCCAGGCTCCTCGGCATCAGCCGCTCGGCGCTCTACAACAAAATCAAATCTCTTCGGTTGACGAACTGACCCTCGCCCCGACCCTCTCCCGAGGCGGGCGAGGGAGAAGACTTAAACGCAGGGCAAAGTTTTTTCGCGTTGTCTGTAGTTATTCGCGCACGGCTCAGCCGCCGAGGGCGGCTTCGACGCTCTTCAGAACGGTCTCGGCGACGTACGGCTTCGGGATGAAGTCCTTGGCGCCGCCGCGCACCATGTCGCGCTTCACCTGCGGATCGAGATAGCCGCTCGTGAGGATCATCTTCACGCGCGGGTTGATCTCCTTCAGCATGAGATAAACCGTCCAGCCGCCGAACTTCGGCAGCGCCATGTCCGACAGGACGAGGTCGATCGAGTCCTGGTCGCGGCGATAGGCATCGCGCGCCTCCAGGCCGTCCTTCGCGGAGACAACGCGGTAGCCGGCGTTTTCGAGAATCTGTTTCAGAAGCGCGAGCAGCGGCGGCTCGTCCTCGACGATGAGTATCGTTTTCTTTTCCATTTTCCGCTGCCGGTCAGTTGTTGCGCCGGCTTTTGTAGCTGCATTCATTGCACAGTTGCTCCATTCGGGGCGCCGCCTCGAGGGCGATAAAATCGTCCGCCGGCCAATGCGAGCAGGCAGGCTCGAAATGCCAGATATCGCCCTGCTGCAGCCGTCGGTAAACGGTCTCCATCTCGTCGCTGAGCTCGACGAGCTTGTGGCCTTTGCTCAAGTGCGCGTACGGCACCGGCTGCGCCAGCGGCTTTGCGCCGCAGAAAGGGCACGGCTGCACCGCGTGCAGCGCCTCGATCTTTTCGAAGCTGACGTGCCGCACCGTGAACTTTCCGCTGCACGCGTAACAGCGAAAGACGACGGTCCAGGTCTTGGACAGCGTCATGCGGGAAAGATTAACACCCGAATAAGTTAGATTGGTATCGGGTTCTTTCCCTATTTGTGCTCGGGTTTTTACCCTAGTTTGGAAAGACTACGCCGCCGATTTCCCTGAAACGCCGTCGAAGCGGAGGTCGAACACTCGGTGCAGTTTGCTCCGCTGGTTCGCCGGCGCGATCTCCGGCCGCGCGCCGCAGTGCGGGCACACGGCGACGAGCGGCAGGCTGGAGAGTTTGTCGAGCGGCATCTCACGGAGCGAGAATTTCCCGCAGCAACGATGGCAGCGCAGCACCATCGTCCAGGTCTTCATGCAAATACTTTACACGTAAGCGCTTCGAATGCCCTTAGGGCATTTCCCCGAATTGCATCAAATCCGCGGACGCTGGCAAACCGTCAGGGTAAGCGGTTGGCGATGAGGAGCAGCGTCATCGGTCCGCTGCTTTCGGCGAAACCCGTTTTCTCGGCGACGATCGTGTACGGCGCCTTCGGCGCGGCTTCCTTTAATTTGGCTTCGCTCACCACGACGTAGACCGGATCGGGCCGGCTGAGCACGTCGTCGAGCTCGCGCTTCTTCACCGCCGGAAAATAACGGCCGCCGTACAAGACCAGGCTGGGCTCCGCCACGCCGTAGCGGTAGACCGCGGCGCCGCGGTCGGCGGCGCGCTTGGCCGCGAGCGCGATCGGCCGCATGACCCGCATGCTTTCGACCGCGGGCAGGGAAATCACGAACAGGCCGATACAAAAAACCGCGGCGCCCGCGCACATGAGAAAAATCGCGCCGCGCGGCCGGCTTCTAAAAGCGAAGAGCATCGCGGCAAGAGAAAACCCGGAAAGTAACAGGAATGGATAAAGCGCCGCCGCGGGCGCATAGGGCGGAGCCACGAAGTGCGCGCCGACGAGGGCCGCGGAAAGCAACAGGCAGAAGGCCGCGGTCGCGACCAGCGGGGCCTTGACAGAGCGGGCTCCGGAGGCTGCGGCGCCAAGAAATCTGCCCGTCAAGCAGGCGATCGCGGGAAAAACGATCAGAAGATAATGCGGCAATTTGGTCGCGCTCAGAGAGAACGCGACGAACGGAATAACGATCCAAAGGACGAAGAGCAGAATATCGGGATCCGACGCGGGCGATCCTTTACGTTTCTTCGTGAAGTTATCGCAGGAAGCGATCAGGAAAAAAGACCACGGGAGCATCCCGATCAATAATACCGGGACGTAATACATCGCGTTGCCCTGGTGGCCTTCGATCGCACTCGCGAACCGGTGGAGGTTCTCATGGAGAAAAAATCTCGCCAGCGGCTCTTCGTGAGTGTAAAAAGCGTACGCGAACCACGGCACGGCCAGCGCCGCCGCGAGTCCGATAAGAAAAGCGTGGCGCAGGGTCAGCCGCGCGAAATACCGCGCCGACGCGCCGGTCCGGGCAAGCCAGCCGTGCAGCACGAAAACGGGCGCGGGAAAGAGCGCGATCGGCCCTTTTGCGAGAACACCGAGTCCGATCGCCGCATAAGCGAGAGCGAGGAACAGACGGTCCCCGTCGGCTTTCGCCGTCGAGCGCAGATAAGACGCGAAAGCGAGAGCGGTAAAAAAAGTCAGCGCCGGATCGGGAACGAGGAGCCTGAACACCACAGCCGGAAGCAACGAGGTGGAAAACACGATCGCCGCGTAAACCGCCGCTTCGCCGCCCCAGAGCGACCGCGCCATGAAAAAGATCGTGAAGCACGTGAGGAGTCCGAAGACCGCCGAAGGGAGCCGCGAGGAGATCTCGTCGACGCCCAACCCGGCGTAACTCGCCCGCACCAGCCAATACATCAAGATCGGCTTTTCGAGGAACGGCCGGCCCTCGATCGTCGGCATGAGCCAATCGCTTCGCGCCTGCATCTCGCGCGCCGCGAGCGCGTAGGTCGTCTCGTCGCGGTCCCACAGCGCAGGTGTGCCGAGACCGATAAAGAAAGTCGAAAGCGAAAAAACGGCGACCAACAACGCACCGGAAATCACCCGGCGCTTGGTTAAAGTCCGTTGCGCAGGGAACGCAGCGTCGGCGGCTTGGCCGATCGTCTCGAGCAAGGCGCGCATACTTTTTTCTAAATCCTGCCGCCGTGTCGCGAAAGACCCCTGCGCGTTTTTCTTAAAAAAATCTCCGGTGGTTAACATATATAGAGCGGTTACCTGACCGCGCGCAGCAGATGACAGCGGTTCATAATCCTCACATTCACTGGACTGTCCATGTTTTGGACAAAGAGTGTCCATATTTCTGGACAGTCGTCCACGGATGGATACATCGCAGAGTCAATTTCTAGCCTTGGGAAATGGCGTGTTACACTGCCTAAGCGCAACTCCCGAATCTACCGTATGTTTCTCGACGCAAAATTTTAACGCGAGCGCAACACGAATGGCAGAGCGATTGCTCTATGAACGTTGCGGTGAAAGACCTCGAGGGACAGGAGCGCTGCGGCATCGTCCTCGCCGGAGCGAAGGATCCGCGGCTGCGCGCGTTTATCCATTATCTCCGCGGCAGCGCCGTGCCGAAGCAGTATGTGAATTTCATCGGCACGCGTTCGATGCTCGAGCACACCTTCGACCGCGCCGAGCGGCTCGTGCGGCGCGAGTGCCTTTACGCCGTCGTGACGCGCGAGCACCTGAGCTATCCGGAAGCCGAGCGGCAGCTCGCGCCCCGGCCCGCCGGAACCGTCCTCGTCCAACCCGAAGACCGCGATAGCGGCTTCGGGATTGTTTTGGCGCTCGCGCACATTCACAAGCACCGGCCCGCCGCGGCCGTCGCCGTCTTCCCCGCCGATCACTTCGTGCGCGAGGAAGAACTTTTCATGACCCAGGTGGCGATGGCTCTTTACATTGTCGAGAACAACCCGTCGGAAGCAGTCCTGCTCGGCGTCGAGCCGGATTCGGCCGAGGTCGATTACGACTACATTCTCGCGGACACCGACGTCGACAGCACCGCCGCGCCCGGCGCCCGCAGCGTGCGGCTGCTGGTGGAAAAGCCCGACACGGCGCTGGCGCACGAACTGGTCGCTTCGGCGGCGCTGTGGAACACGATGACGATGGTTTTTCGCACCGACACGGCGATCGACTTGATGCGCCGCTTTTCGCCCGAGCTTTACGGCGCGTTCCAGGAGATCTACAGGGCGCTTGGAACGCGCTCGGAGAAGATGACGATCGACACCGTTTACCGGCGGGTCAAGCCGCGCTGCTTCGTGAACGAAGTGCTGCAGAAATGCGCGCTGGCGAGCCCGCGCGTACGAGTCCTGCCGGTCTCGGGGGTGTTCTGGAGCGACTGGGGGTCGGAGCCGCGCGTTGTCGAGTCGCTCAAAATCAACGGCTACTTCGACCGCCTAAAAATAACCGCCGACAAGCGCGCGCAGCTCGGCTGAAGAAGGGGGAGACATGGATACGCTCGATTTATTTCAAGAGGACGCATCGTTGCCGGCGCAGTATTGGGAGACATTCGCGCGCAAACGCGACCTGGAGCCCGAGAAGCGCCTGCTCCTCGCGGTGCTCGACGAGGCGATCCGCTGTTACCGTTCGCAGATTTTCATCGGCGGCCGGCGCTTTACGGAAGTGGAAGGCTGGCTGTTCAGCGAAGATATCGACGATACATTCTCGTTCCGGAACATCTGCGACGTGCTCAATCTAAGCCCGAGCCGCATCCGTCAGTCGCTGCGCACGTGGAAACCGTCGCCGGTGAGGCGGCCGACGCACCGCCTCCGCCGGCCGGCGCGGCCGCATGTACCCTACAATGGGACCGCGCTGCTCGCGCACCGGGGCGTATAGGAGGTGGAGGCGAGGCGTTGAACAGCGGTGAACGGGCGAGACCGTGAGGCGGGCGCGGCGCGCGCCGCCGTCACGGGAGAGCGTTCGATGAGCCAGACGGCGGTCGAGACCTGCTGCAGGTGCGGCAGGACGATCGAGATTAAAGATTTCAAGTCGTACCACGTGACCGAGGATTATCGCCTGATATGCGAACCGTGTTTCAGGGTCGAGCGGTCCGGCGAGCCGGCCGAGAGGCGCGGCAGCGAAACGGAAAAAAACAAGCCTGCGGAGAAAAAACGTTGATTCGGTGCGGGCTTTACCTGCCCCCTGTAAAGGACAAAAGATTATGATAACGGAAAATACTCAGCTTTGGAAATTCCGCTGCGCCAGCTGCGGCGAAACGTTCGATGTAGAGGTCTCGCAGGGCCAGAGGCCGACGGACTTCGCACGCGCGAAGGCCTGCCCCAGCTGTCACCGCCTGCCCGGCGCCGATAACCCATGGCACCGTCTGGTAGGATTCCAATCGCGCCGCATAGCTCCTTATCCGCGGAGTTGACTCCCGCTGAATGTTTCTGGATTTCGGGTTTTGGGGGAGCTATCTATTTTCTCGAGGGCGTCCCTTCGATGAAGGAGATATTCCGCAAGCTCGCCTACAAAACTTCGGAGGTCGTCGGTTCCGCTCCGGCGTTTCTGATCGCGCTCGCGATAGTTGTCGCGTGGGCGATCTCCGGCCCGTTGTTCGGCTTTTCCGATACCTGGCAACTCGTCATCAATACCGGCACTACCATCGTCACGTTCTTGATGGTTTTTCTAATTCAGCATACGCAAAACCGAGACGCGAAGATTTTGCAGCTCAAGCTCGACGAGCTAATCCGCGCGGTTTCGGCGGCGCGCACCAATCTCGTGGGGCTCGAGGACCTGCCGGACGAAGAGATCGAGCGTCTGGAAAAGGAGTTCCGGCGGCTTGCCAAGACGCGACAGAAAAAACTGGAAAAGGCGAAGACGTAAGTCGCTGGCGAAGCGACTGGACCGAGTCGCTATCCCGCGGACTGGATACCGTAAAAAAACGGGCGAAAGAGGCGCCATCGTTTTCCACACCCGCTCAGGCGGCGGATTCAAAAAACGACCGGCTCTTTCGCCCGTCCAGCCCTTGCGGGCCAGCAAAGCCCTACTAACTTAGCCTATGCCGATACCTGCGTGGCATCCGGCGATCATCAGCAGGCCAATAAGCAGAGGAATGGAAATATATCGCGTCATTTCCTGACCTCCTTATCCGACGCCAACACTAGCGCCCGCGCCGTGGTTGCCGATGCCTGCCGAAGCGGAGCATCCGCTCAGGCCGCCGATAGCCAGCAGAACCAGAAGCAACGGAACGGCAATAAGTTTCTTACGCATTGACTTCACCTCCCTCGACTGTGATGGCACCCGTCAAACCTGGCCTACCCGATACCTGCCCAGACGTGACATCCAGCGAGAGCGAACAGGCTGAGCAGGAGCGGGATCGAAATGAATTTACTCATGTCGCTGTCACCTCCCTAGGGGGTTCGCATTTTGAATGAACCCCTCGACTCCATTTTGAATCGCCCGGCGCGGCGATCAATAGCGGAAAAGACCTGAGCGGTGTAAACTTTTTGGATTGAAAGCCGAA
>DATFWH010000062.1:0-2826 GCA_035259465.1 Binatia bacterium | reverse complement strand
CCCAAGCCTCGAGGGCCTGAAATTTATTTTAGATTCTCTGGCAGAAAGAAATGTTAAGGCCAGAGCGGCGAAGCCCGAGGACTTCGCCGATTTACAGTTTATCAAGGAGCTCGACCAAAGCGGCTATATCGATAATCTCTACAAGCGGTGACAACGGCCCGCGTATTGAAAATTTCGATCAGTCCGTCAGTTTGACCCTTTGTCGGTTACCACTCGGGTGAAACGAGTTCAGCCCCAAACCTGCCCGGCCGTCTTGACGACGAGAGACAGCTTGGCGATCTCGGCGTCCACAATAATATTGTTCCCCAGCACGGTGCTGGAAAAACCGCACTGAGGACTTAACGCGAGCTGCTCAAGCGGAACGTACCCGGCGGCTTCTTCTATGCGCCGCTTGATCTCGTCGGAAGATTCCATTTCTCCGGTTTTGGTGGTTATTAACCCGAGCACGATTTTTTTACCTTTCGGCACGAACCGGAGCGGCGAGAAACTTCCCGCCCGAGGAGAGTCGTATTCGAGAAAAAAACCGTCCAGCTTGAACTCGTTGAACAGGACCTCCGCGACCGGATCGTAGCCCCCCTCCGCCGCCCACGCGCTGCGGAAATTTCCACGGCAGATGTGCATGCAGACGGTCATGTCGGGCGGCCTGTCCTTGATGCATTCGTTGATCAGCTTCGCGTACGTGCGCGGCAGCTCTTCGGGGTCTTCCCCGATCCGCCGCACGCTTTCGCGCATCTTCTCGTCGCACAAATAACCCAGGTTGGGATCGTCGAGCTGAAGATACTTGCAGCCGGCCTGCGCCAAAGCAGCGATCTCTTCCCGGTAAACCCGCGCCAGGTCGGCGAAAAACATCTCGATGTCGGGATAGGCGCGCCGATCGATCGCGGCGCGTCCGCCGCGCATGTGCAAAATCGTTGGCGACGGGATGCACAGCTTTGCCGTGCCGCGCGTCACCGATTTCAGGTACTTGAAATTATCGGTTTCGATGCCGCCCGGCCATCCGAGCCGACTCGTTATCTCAAAGCGCGTGGGTGTGCGCTCGATCTCCTGATCGCCGGCCCTGAATTTGCGCACGCCGGACTGCTCCGCGACGCCTTCTTTCACGGTAACGCCGGTGAACCGCCGGAGGAAGTCGGCGTTCCAGATCGTGCGCCGGTATTCGCCGTCGGTAATCCCCTGAAAACCGATGTCCGCCTGCAGTTTCGCCGCGGCGCGAATCGCCCGGTCTTCTACTTCCCGCAGCGCCGCGGCGGAAAGCTCGCCGTTCTGGCGCCGCTCGCGGGCGCGCAAAAGCTCCGGCGGACGCAGCAGGCTGCCGACGTGATCGGCGCGAAACGGCGGTTTCTCAAAGGTCATAGAGCATCTGTCGGCATCGGTATCAAAATGGTTACTCCCGTCTTAATCCGGCAAGGTGCTCCAGGGTGGTGACGATCGCGGCCAGATCCTCACCGCCTCGTCCCGCGGCCGACGTCGCCGTGGCGAGCTGCTGGGTGACGGTCGTCAGCGGCAGCGCAACGCCGAGGCGGCTGGCTTCGTCGAGCATGAGCTTGAAATCCTTCAGGAACAAATCGACTTTCATTTGCGGTTCGAAGCGATGGTCCACCATGAGCGGCCCCCGCACCTCGACCATTTTCGACGCGCCCGCGCTTTCTTTGAGAACGCCGAGCAGGAGCGCCGGATCGAGCCCGCCTTTGGCGCCGAGGACGAGCGCCTCCGCCAGCGCCGCGGTGTTGAGGCCGACGAGCAAATTGGTGGCGAGCTTCGCGAGCGTCGCCGCGCCGGTGTCGCCCAGGTAGTGCGTTTTCTTCGCGATAGTGTCGAAGACCGGGCGGCACGCCTCCGCGCGCCCGCGGTCGCCCGCGACGAAGACCGCGCAGTCGCCGCGCTCGACCATCGCGCTGGTTCCGCTCATCGGCGCGTCGAGAAAGCCGAGCCCCTTGGCCGTCGTGGCCTGGGCGAGGCGGCGCGTGAGCTCGGGCGAGACGGTGCTCATCTGAATGAGCGTAGCGCCGCGCGCCGCGCTTTCGATGAGCCCACCCGCTCCTACGATCGTTGCCTCGACGCTCGCGAGCGACGGCAGGATCGTGAAGACCGCTTCGGCGTCCGCCGCGGCTTCGGCGCTGCTTCGCGCCGGTTTCAATCCTTGCGCTCGTAGCCGATCGAGCTGCTGTGGGCGCACATCGTAGCCCATCACTTCGAAACCGCCCTTGAGAAGGCGCCCGGCGACCGCGCTGCCGAGCAGCCCGACGCCGATGATGCCGATTCGTTTCATTTGTAAATCTCCGGATTGTAAATGTTCGGCGGCCGGCGCCCCTCAATGACCGCCACGATATTATCGATCACGATGCCCGCCATCCGCTCGCGCGTTTCCAGCGCGGCGCTGCCAAGATGGGGCGTCAGCACTGCGTTTGGGAGGCCGATTAGACCGGGCTCGACCATCGGCTCGTTCTCGTAGACATCGAGCCCCGCGCCGGCGATTCGTCTTTCCTCCAGCGCGCGCACGAGCGCCCTTTCGTCTACGATCGGGCCGCGCGCGGTGTTGACGAGAAAGGCGGAAGGCCGCATGAGAGCCAATTCCCGCGCGCCGATCAGGTGAACCGTCTCGGGGCCGAGCGCCGCGTTGATCGAGACGAAGTCGGATTCCCGCAAGAGATCGTCGAGGCTCCGGTACTGGACGCCGAGCTCGGCTTCGCGCTCCGTTTCCAGCCTGCTTCGCTTCGTATAGAGGATGCGCATGCCGAAGCCGCGCGCGCGCCGGGCAACCGCCTCGCCGATCGCGCCGAGACCGACGATGCCCAAAACTTTTCCGTTTACCTCGCCGCCGATGAA
>DATFWH010000061.1:0-2429 GCA_035259465.1 Binatia bacterium | reverse complement strand
GCGCGAGCGGCTGGTCCAAGAGGCCGGTCTCGCGGCCGCATTCACGGGGCCTTTTTTCAACGAGTTCGTGGTGAGCGTCGACGGCTTGGCCGAGCGCCGCGGCCGTTTCACTGCCAAGCGCATCGTTCCCGGCGCCGAGCTGGCGCAATGGTACCCGGAGATGCGCGACGCTTTGCTCGTGTGCGTTACGGAAATGAACGAAGAAGAGGAGATCGACGAGCTTGTCGGAACCTTCGCAGCGCGGTAACCGGGGTCCGCAGTCCCTGATTTTCGAGAGCGGCTCGCCCGGCCGCAGCGCGTTGTTTTGGCCCGAGGAGAAAGGGTCGAGCGAAATCCCCGAAGCGCTCGTGCGCGGGGAGATCGCCGGCTTTCCCGAAATGGGCGAGCTCGAGGTGCTGCGCCATTTCACGCGTCTTTCGCATCTCAATTTCTCGATCGAGAGCCAGTTCTATCCGCTCGGCTCGTGCACGATGAAGTACAATCCGAAGGTCAACGAGGTCGCGGCGCGGCTGCCCGGCTTCGCGCTGCTCCATCCGCTGCTGCCGCCGGAATTGATCCCCGGGGCGCTCGAGCTACTGGCCGAGCTCGAAACGATGCTCGCCGAGATCGCCGGGATGGACGCGGTCACGCTGCAGCCCGCGGCCGGCGCGCAGGGCGAGCTCACCGGGCTCATGCTCATCCGCGCGTTTCTCACCGAGCGGGGAAATCCGCGGAAAAAGATTCTCGTCCCCGATACCGCGCACGGCACGAATCCCGCGAGCTCCACGCTGTGCGGCTACGGCGTCGTCCAGATTCCTTCGAACAAGCAGGGGATCATCGAGCCCGAGGCGGTTGAGCGCGCGATGTCGGAAGACGTCGCCGCGCTCATGATCACCAACCCGAACACGCTGGGCGTCTTCGAGCGTCACATCCAGGCGATCGCCGACGCGGTGCACCGCCGCGGCGGACTCGTTTATCTCGACGGCGCGAATTTGAATGCGCTCATGGGCATCGCCAAGCCCGGCGATATGGGCGTGGACGTGCTCCATATCAACCTGCACAAGACCTTCTCGACGCCGCACGGCGGCGGCGGCCCCGGCGCCGGACCCGTCGGCGTCAAGGCGCCCCTGAAGGACTACCTGCCCGCGCCGCGCATCGTTAAGACCGGCGCGCGCTGCGAGCTCAGCGAGGATTTCCCGAAGTCCGTCGGACGCGTGCGCTCCTTCTTCGGCAACTTCGGCATCCTCGTGCGCGCCTACACCTATATGATCTCGCTCGGCTCGGACGGCCTCGAAGACGCGAGCCGCATGGCGGTGCTGAACGCGAATTACCTGCGCAAGCGCCTCGAGAGCACCTATTTCCTGCCTTCGCCCGAGCCGTCGATGCACGAATGCGTCTTCACGGACAAGAACCAGCAGAAGGACGGCGTCACGACGCTCGACATCGCCAAGCGCCTGCTCGACTATGGCTTTCATCCGCCGACGATCTACTTTCCTCTCGTCGTCTCCGGCGCGCTCATGATCGAGCCAACCGAGACCGAGACGCGCGAGACGCTCGACGCCTTCGCGGAGGCGATGCTCGCCATCGCCCGCGAGGCGAAGCAAGAACCCGCCGTCGTCAAGTCCGCTCCGCGCACGACGCCCGTCGGCCGCCTCGACGAAGCGCGCGCCGCGCGCCGCCCGGTGCTCCGCTGGGAGCCCGGCGGCAACGATTGAGATTTGACGTTATTTTCTGTTCCTGCTATAGACTCAATCCAATTATTCTCCCGTTGAAAGGGGACACTCCTATCCATGACTCTCCATCAACTTAAAGTATTCACGACCGTCGCCAAGATCAAAAGCTTCACGCAGGCCGCCGAGCGCCTGGGCGTGCGCCAGCCGTCGGTCTCGCTCGTGATCAAGGACCTCGAGCAGGACCTCGAGGTGCGGCTCTTCGAAAAATTGGGCCACAAGATCAACCTGACGGCGGCGGGCGAATTATTGCTGCAGGACGCCGAGGATATCCTCGCCAAGGCCGAGGGGCTGAAGGAGCGGATGGACGAGCTCAAGGGGCTGAAGAAGGGGCGCCTCGCGGTCGGCGCCGGGCCGGTAGCGGCCGCGTCGTTTTTTCCTTTCGTCGCCGAGCAGTTCAAGCGGGAGTTTTCCTGGGTCGAGACCACGCTCAGGCTCGATACCAGCGGCAGCCTGGAAAAGACCCTGCTCGACGGGGAGCTCGACATCGCCATCCTCGGCCGGCCGCCCAAATCGCCGCTCATCATCGGAGAGCTGTGCCATCAGGAGGACATCGTCGCGATCGCCTCGCCGCGCAACCCGCTCGCCAGCAAGTCGTCGGTGCCGCTCATGCGCATCGCGCGCGAGCCGATCATCATCGAGGAAAAAGGCGCCGGGCTCATCCGCGACTTGATCGAAGAGCGCTTCGCCAAGCTCGGCATTCCGTTCACGCCGCACCTG
>DATFWH010000060.1:0-3064 GCA_035259465.1 Binatia bacterium | reverse complement strand
CCGGACGAGCCGCTCGGATTTCGGGTGCTGCCATTTGCCTTCGATATACGAGCCGGTATTCATAAAAGCCTCGTTCAGATTTCCGTGACCGTTCTAACTTTCGCCTTTTTCCGCTTCGCCTGCTCCCAGACGTATCGGCCGACGGCGAGATCCTCGTCGGCGATGCCGTTCGATTGAAATAGAATCCGCTTCGGCCGCGGCAGGGGACATTTCCCAGCGACGATGTTTTCCAGCGGGACGACTTTTTCCCAGCGAATGATGCCTTCGTTGAATGCGGCGATAAGGTCGCCGCTGTCCGTCTGCGCCGTCGGCAGATCGTCGGTCGTGATCAAATCCATGCTCCGGATAAGCGCTCCCGATACTTCGTGCTTGACCGCCTGGTTTGCTCCCATCGAGACGACCAGGCACTCGTCCTTCAGCAACCTGCCGTCGGTGAGCGGCTGCGCCGCGTCGGTGGCGAGAACGAAAATGTCGGATTCGCGCTCGACTTGCTCGAGCGACGCCGCTTCTTGAAACTCCACCGACACCGTGCGCTCCATCTCCTTGACGAAGGCTTTAATCTTCTTCGAATCGCGGCCGTAGACAAGGATCTCGCGGATCTTGCACGCGTGGACGATCGCTTCGACCTGAAATGTCGCCTGCCATCCGGGGCCGACGATTCCCAGCACGTCGGTCGTCGGCGGCGCGAGATATTTCGCCGCGGCGCCGCTCGCCGCGCCCGTGCGGAGACTGCTGAGGTACGCGGCGTTCAGAATCGCGCGAATCTCCCCGGTGCGTCCGTTGTAAAGCGTGATCGTGTTGGAGGCTCCCGCGTAGGCGCGGAGGCACAGAAGATCGGCCCCGGCATGCCACGCGGCCATGACGTTCAGCTGCTTCTCGCTGCCCTTCAGCCGCCGGCGCGGAATGCTCCGCGTTTTCCCCGCCGCGCGGTCGCGAAACATCTCCTCGACGAGCTTCACTGCGCGCGGCATGTCGATCAGCCGCCGCGTCTCTTTTTCTCCGATAATGAGCGCCATGTTCGTCGCCTCGCGCATTGCTTAACACAGCCTCGATATCTTGGAAAGCCGCAAAAGAACGGGCATAATACACGGGAAAGGAGCCGCGCATGGAGTCCTACCCCCGCTGGACGTACGTCGTCATCTTCACGCTGCTCGTCGTCGTGGCGGTGCTGTCGGTGCGCGCGCTGAGAAAAAAGACCGACACTGTCGCGATCGCACCAGTGGAAAATGGCGCGACGCGGCAGGAAAGCGCTTCTCAACCGGACAACCAGAGTTTACAGCGCGACGCCGATAACGAGCGGCGCATCCAAGAGCTTACCGCGGACGTCGAACGGCTGCGCAAAGAAAACGACGCGAACGCCAATCATGTCAAGGATCTGGAGGGGAATCTCGCCGACACGAGGAACGAGCTCGCCGCCGTGCAGCAGAAATTAAAAGCCGCGCCGAAGCAGACGGCCCGCGCTTCGGCGCCGGCCGCGCCGCAGCCGAGAGATCGGGCGGTAGCCTCCGCGCCCCCGGCGCCGCCACCCCAGGCTCCGCCGCGGCGCGCGAGCGAAGCGGGGCAGTACGAAGTCGTACGCGACACGGCGCTGCTGGAAAAGCCGTCTTCCTCGGCGCGCGAGGTCGCGCTCGTCCAGCGCGGCATCATCGTGAACGTGGTCTCATCGGTGGGAGACTGGTACGAGGTGCGCTCCAAGTACGGCAAGCCGCCGGGATATATCCGCCGCGAAGACGTGACACCGAAGCCGACGCAATCTGAAAACAGGGACCGGTTCTAACTGGGAGGAGACTCGATGAATATTTCACTGCTGCGATATTTACTCACCGCGGTTACTTTGCTCATGGCGGCTTCCGCTCCGGCGCAGGATTACAAAGCGATTCTCGGCGACACCAACCGGCCGCAGGCCGAGCGAGACATCGATGCGGTGCGAAAGCCCGATGAGATGCTCAAGTTTTACGGCGTCAAGCCGGGCGAAAAAGTCGCCGACCTGATGGCGAGCCGCGGATATTACACGGCGATCCTTTCGCAGGCCGTCGGCCCGAAAGGCGTCGTCTATTCCGCCAATCCGACCGTGCGCGACGAGACGCGCGAGCGCTTCAAGGCGCCGGAGTACGCCAACGTGAAAATCGTCGAAGGGCCGATGGCGAGCGTCGGACTGCCGCAGGACGCGTCGCTGGATTTCGTTCTGCTCAATCTCGATTACCACGAGATCGAAAAAGCCGACCGCGCGGCGATGAACAAGCGCGTGTTCGCGGCGTTGAAGCCGGGCGGAAGTTACGGCGTCGTCGACCACGCCGCCGCGTCCGGCGCAGGCGACTCGGTCGCGAAAACCCTGCACCGGATAGAGCCCGCCCTCGTCATCAACGAAGTCACCGCTGCGGGCTTCAAGCTCGGCAAGGAATCGGATCTGCTGAAGAACGCCGACGACCCGCATACGACCAACGCCATCAAGGAGCAGCGGGGCAAGAGCGATCGGTTTGTACTGAAATTCGATAAGCCGAAATAATCGCAGTGCCGATAAGCGTCGCAGGCCGGCGTTCTCAGTCGTCAAGCGTCCTCAGCGTACTAACCACGTACGCTTCCGGCGCTTTCCTCCTTCGGGCCTTGGCCTGCTCGCTTCTCAACGCCGCGGTGGCCGCTGCGAGAATCTAAACTCGGTTACCTTGCGTACCTGCCGACCAGCTCGGCTTCTCCCAGCACGTGACCTTTGACCGCGGCGAGCAGTTGCTGTTTCGTCGCGCCGGGTTTTAACTCCGTCGGCGCGTCGAGCGCGTACAGCTTGAAATAATATCGATGCGTTCCGGCCGGCGGGCACGGTCCGCCGTAGCCGGCTTTGCGGAAATCGTTGACTCCCTGCTTCGCGCCCGCGGGCGGCTTATCCGCAGCGATTCCTTCCGGGACACTCTTCGCATTCGCGGGCAGATCATACAGCACCCAATGCACCCAGGTTCCTCCGGGCGCGTCGGGATCGTCGACGACAAGCGCGAACGCTCTCGTGCCGGCGGGCGGATCCGTCCATGAAAGCGCCGGCGAAACGTCGCCGCCGTCGCAGGTGTGCTTGCGC
>DATFWH010000059.1:0-2031 GCA_035259465.1 Binatia bacterium | reverse complement strand
TTCGCGAACCGCCCCTACACCCGCCATGCCCGAAGGATCAAATGATTGTCAAGAATTTCTGCGCGTCGTGCCTCGCGCCTCAAGCCTCAGGCCTTCTTTTTAGCGCGCCGCTTCCTGCTGACCGGGTTTTAAGATCAGCTTCTGCACGCGCCAGTTCAATACCTCGGCGACGTAGAGCTCGTTTTCCGAGGGGCAAGCCATTTCGTGCACCCAGCCGAATTGCTTGAGCTGCTTGCCGGACTCGCCGAGCACGCCGAGAACCTTGCCGTCGAGCGTCATCTTATAGATGCGTCCTGGAAATGCATCCGCGCTGTAGAGCACCTGCCGCGGGCCCGGCGTAATGCAGATCGCCCAGGGCGCGCCGGGCGCCTGCGTTCCCTTCACGTCCTCCGCCGGCATGTTGCCGATCGCCGGCCGAGCGATATTGCGATCGAACGGCACTTTGATCCAAATCTCGCGCAGGAACTTGCCGTCGCCGTCGAATACTTGAATGCGTCCGTTGCCGCGGTCGCCGACGTAGATATTTCCTTGGGCGTCGGAAGCGATGGTGTGCGGCGTGTTGAACTCGCCCGGCTTGTCGCCGCGCTCGCCCCACGATTTCAGCCAGCGGCCGTTTTTATCGACCTTGGCGATGCGCGAGTTGACGTAACCGTCGCTGAAATAGGCGTTCCCGGCGCCGTCCCATGTTACGTCGGTCGGCTGGCGGAAACGGCCGTCGTCGTGCTTCGGCGGCGGACCGGTGCGCTTGTAGGGCGCAGCCTCGTCGGAGGCTTCCTGCCGCCGGCCGAAGACCATCTGCACGCGGCCTTCGGGATCGAACTTGACGATCATGTCGGTGCCCTTGTCCACGGTCCACACGTTGTCGTCCTTGTCGACGCGGACCGTGTGCGCGAAGCCGAAGGCGTAGAGATTTCTGCCGATCTCGCGCAGGAACTTGCCGTCCGGCGCGAATTCCAAGAGCTGCGCCGCGGCGGCGCCGAAGTTGGGTCCGCTCGTGTTGCCGCGCGAGAAGACGAAGATGTGTTTTTTAGAATTTACCGCGACGCCCGCGACCTCGCCGAGGTACATGTTCGGAGGCAGCCGGACCGCGTTGGGCGGCGAGTCGAACGCGATTGTCGGAACGTCCTCAGCAAAAGCGGGAGCGCCCAGCGCCGCTAAAAATGCGATCAGCAAAAATTTCATCGCGATCTCCTTTCTCTCATAGGGCCGATGTCATTGCATCGTCGCGTCATCGGGCTTTGATTCCGAGCTCTCTTTGCGCCTCTCTCAGGGCCGTGAGATCTTCGACTTCGTTGAGCGGCACGTCGCGCTCCACCTTGCCGAGCCGCTTGGCCTCTTCGACGATCAGGCGCAGCCCGTCGTCGGGTATGCCGCCGTCCTCGTGATAGCCCTTCAGCACGCTGTTGTAGGAGGAGGCGGCGGTCTCTTTGTCGAGCTTGAGCCATTCCATCAGGAATTGGAGCGCGCCGTCGCGGTTGCGATGGATGTAGCGGTTCGCCTTGATGCCGGCCTCGATCACGCGTCTGATCTCGTCGGGCCTTTCCTTGATTTTCTTCGTGGTCGCAACGAGCCCGCTCGCGGGATAGTTGAACAGATCCAGGGCGCGGGCGAGGAGAACGAGGCCCATTTTCGCGCCGAAGAACTCGAACGGCGTGGAGCCCATCGCCGCGGCAGTGAGCCCCTGCTGCACGGAAGCGAGGCGCGACTCGAAGAGGCCGGTGGCGAGGAACTTTATTTCCTTGTCCGGATCGAGACCGAAATGCTTGACGATCAATCTGCCGCCGACCTCGAGCGGGCTGCCGTAGGTATTGATCGCGATCGCCTTGCCCTTCAGGTCGGCAACGGTTTTATATTCCGGCCGCGCGACCAGCACGAACGGCGCGCCGGTAGTGAAGCCGGCGACGGCCTTGACGGCGACTCCGCGGATCGTGGCGGCTACGCCGGGTCCGATCGCAGTGTAGTAGTCGATCTCTCCCGCCGTCAGCGCCGCGAGAGCAACGGGCGGCGTCATGCGGATGAACTCCGCCTGGA
>DATFWH010000058.1:0-2742 GCA_035259465.1 Binatia bacterium | reverse complement strand
GCGGCCATGATGAGGCCGTCGACTTCCCCATCGTCCATCTTTCTAAGCCGGGTATCGATATTTCCGCGAATCGGCGCGACGAACAGGTCCGGGCGCCGGTTGAGAATCTGCGCGCGGCGGCGAAGACTGCCGGTGCCGATGCTCGCGCCGCTACGCAAATCCTTCAGTGCCGCGCCGGAGCGCGTCACCAGCGCGTCGCGTGCGTCCTCGCGCTCCGGCACCGCCGCTATCGTCAGCCCGGGCGTCGCAACCGTCGGTAGGTCTTTCATCGAATGAACCGCGAGATCGATCTTTTTCTCCAGCAGCGCGTCTTCGATCTCCTTCACGAAAATGCCTTTGCCGACAGACGTGATAGGGCTCGTCAAAAAGCGGTCGCCGCTGGTTTTTATTTTAACAACCTCAACGCGAAGGTCGCGGTCGTGTTCTTCGAGCCGGCGCTTGACCCAATCCGTTTGCGCCAGGGCGAGCGCGCTGCCGCGCGTGCCGATACGGAGGAGCCTCATTTCTTGTCCAGGCCGAAAAGTTTTCGTAAGGCATCGACGTAGAGCGCCTCTTCCTCCTCGTCCAGCGGCTTTTTCAGGCGTGAAATCGGCCCATGGAGAATCTTGCCCATCATCGCCGACGTCATATCCTCGATGGCGCGGCGCTCCTTTTCGGACAGCTCCTTGAGGCTCGTTCGCAGCGACTTCTCGATTTCGCTGCGCCGGATCGCTTCGAGCCGTTCCTTCAGCGCGACGATCGTCGGCACTTGCTCGAGGGAATCGAGCCAGCCAAGGAACGATTCGACTTCCTCGGCGACGATCCGCTCGGCTTTGTCGACCTCGCCGGTGCGGCCGTTGAGATTTTCCTGCGCGACCGCATGGAGGTCGTCGATATCGTAGAGGTAGACGTTCGCGAGCGAGTTGATGCGCGGGTCGAAATTCCGCCGATCGGCGAGGTCGATGAAAAACATCGCCTCGTGCTTTCTCTCTCTCAGGGTCTCTTCGACCGCCTCGGGTTTGAGCAGGAACTCAGGCGCCGCGGCGCAGCCGACCACGAGATCCGCCAGCTTGAGATAGCGATGGAATTCCTCGAACCGAATGGGGTTGCCCTCGAATTCCGCCGCCGCTTCGACAGCGGTCTCGAAAGTACGGTTGGTCACCATCAGGCTGCTCACGCCGCCGCGCTTCAGCTGCCGCGCTACGAGGTGGCCCATCTTTCCCGTGCCGATGAGCATGACGGTTTTATCCTGCAAACGGTCGAAGATCCGCTTCGCCAGCTCCACCGCGACCGAGCCGATCGAGACCGCGCGGCTCGCGATACCGGTCTCCGTTCGCACCCGCTTCGCGACGGTAAACGAGCGATGAAACAGCCGGTGCAGAATCGCGCCGATGCAGCCGGCTTCCTGCGCGGCGGAGTAAAACGTTTTCAGCTGTCCCAGGATCTGCGGCTCACCGACGACCATCGAGTCGAGGCTCGCCGCGACGCGAAACAGGTGGCGCACCGCGTCTCCGCCCGCATAGGCGTAAAGATGCTGGTCGGTCACCGTTTCTCCGGCCTGCTCCTGATCGACGAGGAACTTTTTCACTTCCGCGAACGCCGTGTCTCTGTCGGACGTGGCGGCGACGACCTCGACGCGGTTGCACGTCGAGAGGACCGCGCTCTCGTGAACCGATCGGAGCTTGCGGATCGCCCGGAGCGCGTCGGGCACTAGAGACTCCTCCACGGCGACGCGCTCGCGCACTTCGATCGGAGCGGTGCGGTGATTGAGTCCGACGATGATAATGTCTCGGTGCACGCTTACTCGAAATTTCCCGTGTGCCGGCTCGGGAAAACCACGTCTCCCCAGAGGAAATAGCCGAGCACGACGACGAAGCCGACGATAGTCAGAGTGGCCGCGCGCTTGCCGCGCCAGCCGGCCGTGATGCGCCCCTGGAGCAGCGTAGCGTAGAGCAGCCAGGTGATGACCGAGGCGATGTAGCGCGGGTCCCAGGACCAGTACGCGCCCCAGTACAGGCCCGCCCAGAGACTTCCGGTAATGATGCCGAGCGTCATGAGAGGAAATCCCCAAACAAGGAAAATATAGTTCAGCCGGTCCAGCCGCTCGAGCGACGGCAAGAGCTTATAAAGCGCCGTCATGCGCTTGCTCTTCAGCCGCGACTCCTGAACCAGATACATGAGGCTCACGGCGAACGCGAGCGCGAACACGGCGTTGCCCAAGAACGCTAGCGTCACGTGGATATAAAGCCACGATGTCTTGAGTCCCGGCGGAAGCTCGCCGCCGCCGGGTCCGACGGCAAGGCCGGCGAGAGCCATGAGAAAGGCGAGCGGCGCCACGAAGCAGCCCAGCACCGTCAGACGATATTTCAGCTGAACCAGCAGATAAATGCCGACGACGAGCCAGCTGTAGACAGACAGGGCCTCGCGCAGATCGGTCACCGCGGGGAAACCGTTGTGGGCGATCTGCCCGCCGAGCGCCGCCGTATGCAAGGCGAAGCCGACGAGCAGAATAAACGGCGCGACGCGCGCGTAAATGTCTTTCAGCAGGACAAGGTAGAGAAAGAACGCGCCCATCGCGAGGAGATAAAGCAGCGCCGTCCCTTTAAACAAAAGGATTTCGTTCATGTATCGTCCTGTGGCGGGTATTTTATACCCGAAAGCGGCGCCGGCTCAAATGCAAGGAAACACGGGAATCGGCCGGACGAAAGAGGCCGGAGAAGAGGAAAATCTACGTTTTTTTTGGGATTTTGAGTTGCTGTCCTG
>DATFWH010000057.1:0-4452 GCA_035259465.1 Binatia bacterium | reverse complement strand
CGATGCGTCCGATTACGAAAGATTTCGCGTAGGCTCGTTCGAGCGTAGCAGAGTCCTATCGCAGCGGCCCTGAGAGGCATACCCGCGAGAGCTCTTACGAAGATGCCGGAAACGCTTTCTCCAGCGCGGCGATCTGCGCCGGCGAGAGTTTCCAGCCCGAAGCGCCGCACATCTCGACGACGCGCTCGACTCTGTCGGTCTTGGGAATCGCGATCACGCCGGGCTTGGCGATGCACCAGTTGAGCGCGACCTGCGCCATCGTCTTGCCGGCCTCGGATGCAACCTGCTGGAGCACGGCGAGCGCGCGGCGGTTCTTGAGCAGCGTCCGCGCCGAGAGCGCGCCGCGCGCGAGCGGGCTGTAGGCGATCACCGTAATGCGGTTTTTCTGGCAATAGCCGAGCGTGTCCTCCTCGATGCCGCGCTGGAGCAGGCTGTACTTGACCTGGTTGGCGACGATCTTGTGGCGCTTCATCGCCGCTCCGGCTTCCTGCAGATTTTTCAGATAGAAATTGCTCACGCCGATGAAGCGCACCTTGCCGTCGTCGACGAGCTTCTCCATCGCGCCCATCGTCTCGGCGATCGGCACCGCCGGATCGGGCCAGTGGACTTGATAGAGATCGATCGTCTCGACGCCGAGGCGCTTGAGGCTTCCTTCCGCCGCGGCGAGCACCTGCTCGTAGCGCAGATGATTGCCGGAGACCTTCGTCGCGATAAAAACTTTATCGCGCATGCCTTTGATCGCCGCGCCGACCGTCTCCTCGGTGCCGTACATCTCGGCGGTGTCGACGAGGCGGGCGCCGAGCTCGACCGCCTTCTTGATCGGCCCCTCGCCGCCGCGGTATTGCCACGTGCCGAGGCCGATGTCGGGCACCCTGACGCCGGTCGCGCCGAACTCCTTGAATTCCATTCTGCCTAACAATTATCGCCGGAAATCTACGGTTGCAATTGCCGCCGCATCTGTGGGAAACAGACACGATGTTGCGCTTCCGGCAGCACCTTCGTCTGAAGGTCATCGCGCTGACCCTCGCCATCGTTTTTCTCGGCTTCGGCAGCCTCGTGATCGTGAACATCCGGCGGGCGGCCGACGCCCTGGTGGCCGGGAACCGGGAGACCGCCGAGCTGCTGACGGCCTCGATCACCAAGAGTATCGAAAACGGCATGCTCGAAGGGCATCCCGACATCATTCTCCGCCTGGTGCAGGAGCTTAAAGGCGCGTTGAAGGACGTCCGCGTTCTCGACGTCTACCGGAGCAACGGCGTCGAGGCCTTCAGCGATCTCAAAACCGTCGAGGATATCGAAGCGGGAGGCATGCTCGGCGCGGGGCTGATTGAGCGGCTGACCAAGATGAAGCGCGTGCCCGGCAAAACGATCAGCGACCCGCTGTTCAAGCGCGCGGTCGAGACATTGACGCCGCAGGAGACCTACGAGACGAACGGCGCCGGGCGCACGCTGACGTTCTTCCGCCCTCTGGAAAACCGCAAGGAATGTCAGGACTGCCACGGTGAAGATCACAAAGTGCGCGGCGTCGTGCTCGTGAGCCTCGGCCTCGACCGGCTCGACGCCGAGCTCGCTGCCGCGCGCAACCGGGAGATCGTGGTCGCGACGCTCACGATCCTCGGGGTCGCCGTGGCGCTGATGCTCTTCCTGGGCCGTGTCGTGCTCCGGCCGATCGCGCTGGTGGCGGTGGCCGCGCGCCGCATCGGCCGGGGCGACTTCGACGCGCGGGTCGCGACCGGGAGCCGGGACGAGATCGGCGAGCTGGGCGGCGCGATCAACGACATGGCCACGCGGCTCCAGAGCGCGCATGCCGATCTCGAGGCGCGCAACGCCGAGCTCGCGACCACGCTCGAGAGCCTCAAGGAGTCGATGCGCAAGGTCGAGCTGCTGGAGCAGGTGAAGGGCGAATTGGTCAAATTCGTCCCCGAGGCCGTGACGAAGCTGCTGGAGAAAAATCCCGACGCCCGCGAGCTGGAGAAGCGCGAGGCCGACGTCTCGGTAGTGTTCCTCGACGTCGAAGGATACACGCGGCTCTCGGAGCAGCTCCCGGCGCAGCGGCTCAACCGCATGATCCAGGATTATTTCTCCAGCTTTCTGGAGATCATCCGCGCGCACCACGGCGACGTGAACGAGACCGCCGGCGACGGCCTGATGGTGATCTTCCAAAGCGAAGGCAGCCCGGCGCGCCACGCCGAGAACGCCGCCGCGACCGCGTTCGAGCTGCTGGCGAAGGTGGCGAGCCTCAACCAGGAATTCGTCGGCATCTATCCCGCCGTGCAGATCCACGTCGGGATCAACAGCGGCGCGGCGCTCGTCGGCGCGACCAAGATCGACGCCGCGGGCGGCGGCCGCTGGACGTTCACCGCCTCCGGCCCGACGACAAATCTCGCGGCGCGCATCGCCGGCCTCACCAAAGGCGGCGAGGTGATGATCGGGCCCGAGACCGCGGCGCGCATCCGCGACCGCTTCGTGCTCGAAGACGCCGGCGAGCACCGGCTGAAAAACGTCTCGGAGCCCGTGCACGTCTTTCGCCTGGTGCCGCCGGGGGTATATATCAAAGTGGAAAGAACGATCGCTTGATTCCATTTTATTCCGTAGGGAGGGCGAGATGATTATCGAGATGCGAACCTATGTGCTGCGGCCGGGCACGACGCCGGCGTTCATGAAGGCCTTCGAGGCGGGGCTCGCGGCGCGGACGCAGATCTCGCCGCTCGGCGGCATCTGGCACTCTGACATCGGCACGCTCAACCAAGTCGTGCACATGTGGCCGTACGAGAGCTACGAGGCGCGCGAGCGCATCAGCGCCGAGGCGCGCAAGACGGGCCAATGGCCGCCCAAGACGCACGAGTTCATCCTGTTCCAGGAGAGCAAGATGCTCCAGCCGGCGCCGTTCTCGCCGGCGATGGAGCCGAAGCGGCTCGGCAACGTCTACGAGATCCGCACCTACACCTATAAGCCGGGCACGATGCCGACGGTGCTCGAGCGCTTCGCCAAGATCATTCCCGAGCGCGTCAAGCTCTCGCCGCTCGCCGGCGCGTGGACCACGATCTCCGGCTCGCTCAATCAGTACATCCACATGTGGGCGTACAAGGACGCCGGCGAGCGCGAGCGGCTGCGCGCCGAGTCGTTCAAGATCCCCGGCTGGCCGCCCGATACCAGGGAATTCATGCTCAAGCAGGAAAACTGCCTGATGATCCCAGCGCCGTTTTCGCCGCTGCGCTAAAAGCGCACAGGAGGAGCCGCCATGCTCCGGAAAATCGCGTTATCCTCGCTGCTCGTTTTACTCGCCTGCGCGCCGGCGCCCGCCGCCGAGCGCATTCGCATCGGCTACAGCTCGATCAGCGGCTCGTACATCGGAATCTGGGTCGGGCACGACGCCGGGCTGTTCGTCAAAGAAGGGCTGGAAGACCAGATGATCCTGATCCCCAGCGGCAGCCAGCTCGCGCAGGTGACCGTCGCCGGCGAAGTGGAGATCGGCGCGCTCAACGGCAGCAGCGCGATGGCCGCCGCGCTCCAGGGCGCGGACATCAAGATCATCGGCAACACGACGAACAAGATGATTTTCTCCATCTACGTGCGCCCGGACATCAAAACCGTCGAGCAGCTCAAGGGAAAGAAGATCGGCATCTCGCGCTTCGGCTCGAGCACCGACATCTCGGCGCGCTACGCGCTGAGAAAACACGGCCTCGATCCGGCGAAAGATGTGACGATCGTGCAGATGGGCGCGATGAGCTCGATCATGGGCGGGCTCCAGGGCGGCGCGATCGAGGCCGGGCTGGTGTCGCCGCCGACGCTTTTCGCCGTCGAAAAAATGGGCTTCAAGGAGCTTTTGAGCATCACCGACATGGACCTCCCCTTCCCCAACCCGTCGCTCGTCGTCCAGGGCGGCATCATCCGCAACCGCCCCGACACGATCGACCGCTTCATGCGCGCCTATGCGCGCGGCATCGCGCGCGCCCGCGGCGACCGCGAGCTCACCTACAAGTCGCTCGCGAAGTACACCAAGATCGAAGACCAGGCGGTGCTCGCCAAGGCGTACGATCTCTACGTGGGCAAAGTGCTGGAGAAGGCGCCCTACATCAATATGCCCGGCATGAAGAACGCGCTCGACGACCTCGCCGCGACGATGCCCGCCGCGAAGAACGCCAAGCCGGAGCAGTTCATCGATTTTCATTTTCTCGACACGCTCGAAAAGAGCGGTCTGTTAAAGGAGCTCTACCGCTGAACACCATGCCGACCGAACCGATGCTGTATAAATCCGTTCTCCGCCCCCTGCTGTTCCGCGGCGACGCGGAAAAAACCCACGAGCAGACTCTTGCGATGCTCTCGCGCATGGCGTTTCTCGAGCGCGCGCTGGAAAATCTCTACGTCGTCGAGGACCGCCGGCTGGAGACGAGCGCCGGCCCGCTGAAGCTAAGAAATCCGGTCGGCCTCGCCGCCGGCTTCGACAAGAAC
>DATFWH010000056.1:0-3227 GCA_035259465.1 Binatia bacterium | reverse complement strand
CGCCGCTCCGCCAGTAGCCGCCGTGAAAATAGATCAAAACCGGCGCGCCGGTTTTCTCGGCGGGAAAGATGTCGAGCTTCTCGCGCGGCGATGCGCCGTAGGGCACGTCGAAGAAGCTTTTGAGCTTTTTGCGGTTCGCCGCGCTCGCGGCGTTGCGCTTCTCCGACCAGCTCGCGTGGTCGGCAACCGCGTTCTGCGGATTATAGTGGTACTCGAGCTCGCTGAGTGTAAAGTTTTTGTAGAGGGCGGCCATTTCTATTGCTCCAGAACTTTCTTGATTTTGTCGACCACTTCTCGCGGCTGTCCGACAATATCCTTCGCGAGCGCTTCCAACTCTTCGCCGAACGTCGGATCGGCCTCGAGCTTTTTCTTTTTCACGTCTTCAAGGAACACCGGGTCTTTCATCGTGCTTTTGAACGCGTCGCGGAGAATTTTAACCCGGTCGGCGGGAAGCGCCGGCGGGGCTATGATCGGCCGTCCGATGTCGCCTGATGCCAAGATCGCGGTCACGACGCGGCGCGTGGCCTCCGGCGTCTTGTGCTCGTTCATGAGCTCGAAGATCGTCGGCACGTCCGGCGCGCGCGGGTCGCGGCTGCGCCCGGTCTGCAGGAGCACGCGCACGAGATTGGTTTTGCGCCACGTGCCGAACGGCTCGCGCGCGAAGAAGGTCGGAATGCTGAGCGCGCGGCACTGCACCTCGCCGCGCTCGAGCGCGAGATCCTGCTCGGCGCCGCCCTTATAGCCGACGATGAGCTTGAGCTTCGCGCCGAAAGCTTCTTCGAGGAGCTTGGGGACGAAATGGCCGCTCGTGCCCGTTCCGGTCGCCGAGCAGCGCGGCGGATCGGCGGCCTTGCGCAGATCGTCCATAGTTTTATACGGCGTGTCGCTCCGCATGTAAAAAAGCCACGCGGTCTTTTCCGACGAGCCGATCCATTTGAATTTGGCCCAGTCGAACTGCACCTCCTGCTTGCCGGTAATCTGGTCGAGGTAGAGCGAAGGGCCGACGGCGCCGAGCGTCAGGCCGTCGGGCCTGGCGACGTTGTAAATGGAATTGGCCGCAACCAGCGACCCCGCACCGGGCTGGTTCTGCACGATGATGTTCGGCGTTCCAGCAATGTGGCGCGGAAGATGCGCAGCCAGGAGCCGGGCCCAGATATCGTAGCCGTCGCCGGCGAGATAGCCGACGACGATGGTAATCGTCTTTCGCTGATAGAACGGCGCCTGCGCTTCGACATCGGATAAGAGGAAGACACTGGCCAGCAGCGCTAGTAGGATTCTCTTCATGACGCCTCCGCCCGGCATGCCAAATTATGCGAGGCGCGGGCGAGCGTCAAGCGAGCTTCTTGGTGCCGGTCACGCTATAGGCGGCGACGGGCTTCTGAAAGCCTTTGACGGTGAACGGCCCGACCTCCTCGGCGTCGACAAAGCCGCGCACCAATTCATAGGCGCGCTGGTTGATGACGATCTGGCCGGGCTCGGCCACGCTCACGAGTCGCGCGGCGAGGTTCACCTGCTGTCCGACGACGGTGTATTCCATGCGGTGCTCGGAGCCGATCGTGCCGACCGTCACATAGCCGGTCGTGATGCCGATGCCCATGCGCAGCGGCGAGTCGCCGATGTAGCCTTCGCGCCCCATCTTGAGGGTCTCCTCCTGCATCTCGAGCGCCATCTCGACGGCGCGCTTGGCGTGATCGGGCTGCGGCACCGGATCGTTGAAGAAGACGAGCATGCCGTCGCCGAGAAACTTGTCCAGCGTACCCTCGTATTTGAAGACGAGATCGGTCATGCGCGAGAGATAGCTGTTAAGCAGCGCGATGACCTCCTCGGGCTCCGCCATGTCCGAGAACGCCGTGAATCCGCGGAGGTCGGCGAAGACCATCGTGAGCTGTTTGCGCGCGTTGGCCATGGCAAAAGAACTCTGCCCGGAGGTGATCGCGCGGACGACCTGCGGCGCGAGATAGCCGCTCAGGCGCTGCGTGCGCTGGATCTCCTCGACCTGGGACTGCACGCGCGCCTCCAGCTCGCGATTGATCTCGTTCACCAGCTTCGCTTGATTCTTGACGGCTTCGTGCTCCTGCATCAGCTGGGCGCGCGTGCCCGCGAGCGCGTGCATCATCTCGTTCGCCCTGCCGGCGAGCCCCTCGAATTCGTCGCGGTTAGGGACGGCGATTTCCTGCTCGAAATCGCCGCGGGCGACGCGGCCCATGTGCTCGTTGAGCCGCTGCACCGCGCCGAGGATAGGCCACGAAAAAGTGTAGCCCAGGAAAAGCGCCAGGCCGATGCTGCCGAGGCCGGCGGCGCCGAGCAGAGCGAGCCCAGCGCGGTTGTCGCGCTGCACGGCGGCGACGCTCTGGTCGCGGCGCTCGCGCGCGATTTTGATGAGCTCGCGCGCCTCGCCCTCGAGCTCGTGGGAGATGGGATGCTCCTCGTCGAGGTGGATTTTCATCGCGCCGGGGAGATCGCCGCCGTGGGCGCGTCCGTCGACCCGCTGTCCCGAGAGCGCGAATTTCAGACTCGATGCGCGGATTTTTTGAAAGACCTCCCGCTCCCCGCCTTCGGCGCTGCTTTCCAGCGAGCCCAGCAGCGTGGCGAAATCCTGCCGCGCGCCGACGAGCTTCTGATCGTTCGCCGGATCGCCGGTCAATAGATGCATGGCGCGGAAATGCATGGACGCGGTGATCGCGTATTCCATCTGGCGGGCAAGCGAAACCCTTTCGCCGAGGCTCGCGATGCGACGGACCTGGACGCCGGCGCGCTGCATGAGGACGACGCCGAGGACAGCGGTGCCCAAGAGCAGCAGAGCGATCAGCAGAAAGCCGGTCAGCAGTTTTTTGTGCAGCGAGGTGTGCCAGCGGGCGATCCAGGCGACGATCGGATCGAACAGAGGAATCGGGTTCTTCATGGCTATTCCTCCCGAATTGTATGCGGCGCTTGTATCAAACACCCCAGGCGGACGATTACAAGGAGCGCAGGCCGCCTTATTTACCCGCTCGCAGCCGCGGCCGGCCGTCCCAGCCGCGCTCGATGCCGCAAGCGGCGGCGACTTCGTCGCGGTATGCAAGCCAGGAGGTCAGCGCGCGCCGCATGCGCGCGACGACGAGATTCCTGCGCGCAGGGTCGACGTGGTCGAGGATCGCCGTCCAGGCGGCGCGGCGATGGTCGCCCTCGACCTCGCGGTGCGCCTTGGTCAGCGCCAAATGTTCGAGCGAGAGATCGTAATGGACGAC
>DATFWH010000055.1:0-9958 GCA_035259465.1 Binatia bacterium | reverse complement strand
GCAGCGATCACGCCTCGTTCTATAATAAGGGCGTTCCGGCGCTGCACTTCTACACCGGAATGCACGAAGACTATCATCGTCCCACCGATCACTGGGAAAAGCTGAACATCGGCGGCATGGTAAAGGTCAGCGATACCGTGTATGCCCTCGCGACCGATCTCGCCGCGAGCCGCGAGCCGCTCGCGTTTGTCAAACCGCCGTCTCGCCGCGGCGGTTAACCTCGCGAAAAAGCCTCCGAATCGCCTTTTTTATATGGCAGGTAAAGCGCAGCTATGATATGTGTTGTGGAGACGATGTCCGCCAAGGAGGCCTTCGGCTCATGATCAAGCTCTACCACTCGCCCGCATCCACCAATTCCCGCAAGGTGAGGATCGCTCTCATCGAGAAAGGGCTCGAGTTCGAGCGTGTCCCGATCGATCTCGCCAAAAAAGAGCAGAAGACTCCGGAATATTTGAAAATCCACCCTTTCGGTCAGGTGCCGGCGCTCGACGACGAAGGCTTCATCATCTACGATTCCACGGTCATCAACGAATATCTCGAGGACGAATACCCCTACCCGCCGCTCATGCCGAAAGACTCCGACGGCCGCGCCCGCGCCCGGCTGATGGAGGATTTCCGCGATAATCATTTCAATATCGCCTTCATCCGGATTTTTCGCGAATTGCGCGGCAAGCCCGAGAACGAGCGCGATCCCAAAGCGATCGATTCGGCGAAGGGCGAGATCGCCAACTACTTTGAACGACTCGATAAAGAGCTGCAGGGGAAAGAGTATTTGGCCGGCGAGTTCAGCCTCGCCGACATCGCCTTCATGGCCAATCTTGACCTGCTGGAAAAATTCGACATTCAAGTCGACCCCAAGAATAAGAACGTCATCGCGTGGATCGCCCGGCTGAAAGCCCGGCCGAGCTACGCCGCTTCGGCGCAATAATCGGCTTCGTGACTGGGGATTTTCGCAGCGCTTCCCAGCCCGAGTCCCTAATCGAGCGCTCCTGATCCCGGATGCCTGTTCTCCTCGCCTGGCTGGTTCACGTCTATTCTGCCGTCGGGGTCTTGCTCGGATTTTTATCCGTGCTGTTGGTCGAGCGGGGCGAATACCGCTCCGCTCTATGGCTGAATGCGCTCGCGGTCGTCATCGACGCGAGCGACGGCACGTTCGCCCGCGCGGCGCGCGTCAAAGAGCGCATCCCCCGGTTCGACGGCGCGCGGCTCGAAGACATCGTCGATTACCTGAATTATGTCCTCGTGCCGAGCCTGATTCTCTTTCACGCAGGGCTGCTGCCGCCGGATGGAGCCCGGTGGATCGCGGCGGCGCCGATGCTGGCCAGCGCCTACGGCTTTTGCCAGAAAGATGCGAAAACGTCCGATAACTATTTTCTCGGTTTCCCTTCTTACTGGAACATCCTGGTTCTTTACCTCCTGGCGCTGCGGACGCCGGCATGGCTCAACACCGCCATCGTTCTGTTCCTCGCGGCCATGGTCTTTGTCCCGATCAGATACATTTACCCGAGCCGGACCGCTGCGTTTCAGCGCGTCACTGTTGCGCTGGGAATCGTCTGGGGTGTGCTCGTCGCGCTGACGCTTTACTACCTGCCGGATCCGCCTCGCGAGATCGTGTACGCATCGCTCCTCTTCCCGCTCTATTACGCGCTCCTGTCGTTTTTCCTTTCGGCGCGAACCCGCTCCAGGCGAGGTGAAGTTTGACCGCTCGAAGGCAGATCGGCTATCATACGACCCGGTCGCGCCTAGGAGAAAACCCCATCAACAGCACGAACACACCCGAGACGACTTAACCCTGCCGTTTCGTTGTCGCGCGTCAATATCTCCGTATGCGTAAGATGCCCGCAATTCACTTTCTTCAGAGCCTATGAAAGTCCGACACATGCTGATGAGCTGCGTCGTCGCCGCGGCGCTGGCGCTGGCCGGCGCGTTCTCCGCCGCGGCCGAGGACGCGCCGAAATATATTTTCATCTTCCTCGCCGACGGCGGCAGCGTCGGCGGCATCGAGATCGCCCGCTCGTTCAACCGGGTCGTTCACCGGGAAGGCTTCACGATCACCGACAAGATCATGCGCGAGGGATCGCTCGGGCTGCTCACCACGGAGGCCGCCGACTCCCTTACGACCGATTCGGCCGCCGCCGCGACGGCCCTTTCCGGCGGCTGCAAGGCGAACATCGGCGCGCTCGGGATCTGCGCCGACGGCCGAACCGTTAAGACCGTCATGGAGCGCGCCCGCGAAAAGGGATTCCGCGCGGCGCTCGTAACGACGTCGACCGTTTACGATGCGAGCCCAGCCGCGTTTCTGTCGCACGTATCGAGTCGAAAGGATTTCGAAGCCATCCTCGATCAGTATCTCCGCGCCGCGCCTGATCTCATCCTGGGCGGCGGACGCGAGCAGTTCCTGCCGGCCGGCCGTCCCGAAAGCGCGCGCAAGGACGGCAAGGACCGGCTCGCGGAATTCACCGCGCGCGGCTACGCCTACGCGTCGGATAAAACCGGCCTCGCCAAGGCGACCGGCGCCAAGCTGCTCGGACTTTTCACCCCGGGCGAGATGAATTTCGATCTCGACCGGGCCGCCGACAAGGAGCCTTCGCTGGTCGAGATGACGCGGGCGACGATCCGGTTTCTCGGCCGCGACGGCCGCGGCTTCATGGCGTTCATCGAGAACGAGAACACCGACACGGCCGGCCATTTGACCGACGTCGCGTCGATGATTCACGCCTATCGCGATTTCGACGGCGCCGTTGCGCTCGCGTATGAATTTTATCTCGGCCACCCGCGCGAAACGCTGATTCTCGTCACGTCCGATCACGACTCGGGCGGCGTCGGCTTCACCCTGGCGCTCGAAGACCTGCGCCTCGACTCGAAGCGCGTCGCCGCGAACGAGGAAGTCCTCAAAAAAATCGCGACGATTCCCATCTCGCTGCGAAAGGCCGCCGCCATGCTCGGCCCCCGGCCGACTGCCGAAGCCGTCGACCGCGTGATGCGCGATGTCTTCAAAGGCTTCACGCTGGCGCCGGACTTGAAGAAGATGCTGCTCGCCGGCCAGCCGCCCGCGCGCAACTTCTACACCGATCCCGCCGCCAACGTGCTCGGCATGATGATCGCCAACAACACGCAGGTGTATTGGGGATCCGGCGGCCACACGCATCAGCCCGTCTTCGTCGCCGCACTCGGCGCCGGTGCGGAGCGTTTCCGCGGCTATCAAGACAATACGGATTTCGCCAAGCATCTCTTTGCGCTCCTCGGCGATTCGAATTCAAAGTAGCCTCGCGTAATGGGCTCGGCGCGCGCCGTCTTCCCGAATTTTCGCTATCATTAATAATCATCGCTCGTCTTGACTGGTCCGGCATGCCCTGTAGGATGGTTACCTAACTCCGACCCGGGGCGAGCGAGTCATGGACGGTCCGGAAAGCGGCGGACAAGATAGAATCGGCGTTCTAGTCGGCGGCGGACCAGCCCCCGGCATCAACGGCGTCATCAGTG
Source organism: Binatia bacterium (assembly GCA_035259465.1). Lineage (GTDB taxonomy): Bacteria > Desulfobacterota > Binatia > UBA9968 > UBA9968 > JAJPJQ01. Next base: position 6,475 of record DATFWH010000055.1, on the reverse strand, counting down.
CGATCACACTCGAGGCGCGCAGCCGCGGACGCCAAGTCGTCGGCATTTTCGACGGCTTTCAGTGGCTCATGGCGGGCGACACCGACAAGGTGAAGCTTTTGGACCGCGACGAGGTTTCGCGCATCCATTTCCAGGGCGGATCGATTCTCAACACCTCGCGCGCCAACCCGACCAAAAAGGCCGAGCATCTCGACGCGGTCCTCGCGTCGTTGGCCAAGCTGAAGATCGGCTACCTCGCCACCATTGGCGGCGATGACACGATGTTCGGCGCCAGCAGGCTGGCCGAGCGGGCCGCCGGACGGCTGCGCGTCTGCCACGTTCCGAAGACCATCGACAACGACCTGCCGCTGCCGGGCGACATCCCGACATTCGGCTTCGAGACCGCGCGCCACTTGGGCTTCGCCCTCGTGCAGAATCTGATGGAAGACTCGCGCGCGACGCGGCGCTGGTATTTCGTCGTCGTCATGGGCCGCACCGCGGGCCATCTGGCGCTCGGCATCGGCAAGGCGGCGGGCGCGACGCTCACGGTCATTCCCGAAGAGTTCGAAGGGCCGGTCCGGCTCGAAACGCTGTGCGACCTCCTCGAAGGGGCGATCCTCAAGCGTAAGGCCCTGTTGAGCCGCCTCGACGGCGTCGCGCTCATCGCCGAAGGGCTGCTCGAGCGGCTCACGCCGGAGGAGATGACGTCGATCGAGGGCGTGCGCATCACGCGCGACGACTACGGCCATCTGAGACTCGCCGACATGGATCTCGCTTTCATATTGAAAACGCAGGTCGAGCGCCGCTTCGCCGAGCGCGGCGAGCGCATCGGCATCACGCACAAGAATATCGGGTACGAGGTCCGCTGCGCCGACCCGCTTGCCTTCGATTGCGAGTACGTGCGCGCGCTCGGCTACGGCGCGACCGATTTTCTCCTGCGGCCCGACGCGGAGGCGGCGCGCTATCACGGCGCCCTGGTCTGCCTCGACAACGGCAAGCTGCGCTATCTCAACTTCGACGATCTGCTCGACCCCGCAACGGGCCGGACCAAAATCCGCCTGGTCGACGTGACCAAGCCGTCGTACAAGATCGCGCGCGAATACATGATCCGGCTCGAGCGCGAGGATTTCGAGGACCGCGATCGCCTCGCCGCTCTGGCGCGGGCAGCGGCGAACGGCTCCGGCGGCTTCGGCCCCGAGGAGTTTAAGAAAAAGTTTGGTTATCTGGTGACGGAGATACGAGGAGGGATCTGACCATGACTGCACGCGTTGCAATCAACGGTTTCGGGCGGATCGGCAGGTTGTGTTTCCGTGCTATGTTACAGCGCCACAAGGATGTTTTGTCCGTCGTCGGCATCAACGACATGGCCGACCCGCAGACCAACGCACATCTGTTGCAGTACGACACAACGTACGGGCACTTTTCCGAGAAAGTTGAAGCCGGAGAGGGCAAGATTCGCGTGAATGGCTTCGAGATGAGCGTCTTCTCGGAGAAAGACCCTGCGCGCCTGCCGTGGAAAAGCCTCGGCGTCGATCTCGTGATCGAATCGACGGGCGTGTTCACCGACGGCCACCAGGTGCGCGCGCACCTCGAAGCGGGCGCAAAGAAGGCGATCATTACGGCGCCTGCAAAGAATGAGGACATCACGCTCGTTCTCGGCGTAAACGACTCGCGCTACGAGCCTAAGAAGCACCATATCGTTTCCAACGCGTCGTGCACGACGAATTGCCTCGCGCCGGTCGCCAAGACCCTGCACGAAGTCTTCGGCATCGAGCGCGGGCTCATGACGACGACGCACGCGTACACCAACGACCAGCGCATCCTCGATCTCATGCACCAGGACCTGCGGCGCGCGCGCGCGGCCGCGATGAACATTGTCCCGACCTCGACCGGCGCGGCGAAGGCAATCGGGCTGGTCATTCCGGAACTCAACGGCAAGCTCCACGGCTTGTCGCTGCGCGTTCCTACGTCGGCGGTCTCGATCGTCGACCTCGTCGTCGACCTGAAGAAATCGGCGAGCGAGAAAGAGGTCAACGCGGCGTTGAAGGCCGCCGCTGAAAATCATTTGCGAGGCATCATGGAATATTGCGACAAGCCGCTCGTCTCGAGCGACTTTCGCGGCAACCCGGCGTCGTCGATCGTGGACGCGCTGTCCACGACGGTCCTCGACGGAAAAATGGCCAAGGTGCTCGCCTGGTACGATAACGAATGGGGCTATAGCTGCAGAGTCGCAGACCTTGCAGCGTTTATGGCTACAGCCGAATGAACGAAAAAGGGAGGACCCCCCGGATGGTAGCGAAAGACATCATGACGAAGAAGGTGATCACCGTCGACGCCGAGACGCCGGTACAAGAGTTGGCGCAGCGCTTGCTCCAAAAGGCCGTCAGCGGCGTACCGGTTGTGGACAACGGCGGCAAGATTTTAGGGGTCGTTTCCGAGGCCGATCTCCTCGCAAAAAAAGGCCGGCTGGCGAGAGACATCATGAGCGAGAAGATTTTCAGCGTCGGCGAGGACGCGTCCGTCGAGGACATCGCCGCGTTGATGACCGCGGAGAAAATCAAGCGCGTGCTCGTCGTCGGAGAAAAGGAGCTGGCGGGAATCGTCAGCCGCGCCGATATCGTCCGCGCGATTGCGCTCGGCGACTACGCGCCGCTGCGCACGCCGGTTTACGATTTGTAGAGAGCGAGAGACAGAGCGCTAGACCGAAAGTTCTTTTCTCATCCGCTCGTATTCGTCGCGATCGATCTCGCCGCGCGCGTAGCGCTGCTTGAGGATCGCCAGCGCGTCCGCGCCTTTCCGGTCGCGCCCGAGCGATAGGATAAGCCGCACGACGAGCGTTACGCCGCCGATCAGAATCCCCCAGAAAAGAATCATCGCCGCCAGCAGCAGAAGCAAGCCCCACTTGCCGCCGGCCCAAGCGAAGTGCCACTCCCAAGGACGACGCTCCGGGCCGGGCCACCACTGCGCCCATAGGTATGCGAGGGAAAAAAGCCGCGTCACGGCTCTGAATATACGAAAACGGGGCAGGGAATGGTAGAGGCGCGATGGCGGCCAAAAAAAAAGACGGAGAGGCTTCACCTCTCCGTCTGTAATTTGCAAATTCTGACTAGGCTAATTCAATAAACGTCAACTCCCGCACCTAACGGAGCGACTCCGGCCCCCACGCCGTGCCCCCCAACGTCGATACCGGCGGAGATGCAGCCGGCAAGCGACAAGATTCCGATAAGCAGCGAGGCGATGGCAACGAGCTTCGCCTTTTTCATGTTCCTCACCTCCTCTTTCATTTTCTCTCCCCCGCCGATCGAGATCAATGCCGGTGAATACCCGAGGCCGGCGCATGTTCCGGCCTCCCTGAAATTGCAATCTGCTGAGGATATATTGAAACAACGACACCTGCGCAAGTGACGGCCTGACTTGCCAACAACATCCGCCGGCGTTCGTCGGAAGCTAGCAGAACGCGATTCTCGCATGCCGCCTGTAGGCTGCGGCCTGTTAGATACAGAAAAACCCTTCAGGGATTAGTTGTACCGTATTTTTGTGCGGGAAGTTGCTGTAGAACCGCGAGTCGACGGCAGGGAATCGTTTTCGATTATGTCTTGGAGAGCGATGCCCGCAAGTAAGTACGCGAGATTCTTATCTTTGCAGACCTCCAGCGCCGCGTCGCTTACCGCGGCGATCAGCTCGCCGAGTGTCGTGTCCAGTTTGTGTTCGCCGCCGTTTTTCATCGCTCCTCCTCTGCTCGCTTTGCCCTCGCACAAGGAGTGAGCAATGTTCATGCCGCCGCGCTCCAAGCGCGCCTTTACTCCACGATAAAACGAAACGCCCGCTCCTTCACCCCGGCGACATCGCGCACGATTACTTCTACGCCGCGAAGGTCCACGCGGGGAAAAACGACTGTCATTTCGCGATGCCGCCCGTCGCCCTTGTTCTCGACGGTCGTCGGTCGATATGTTTTGTCTCCGGCGCGGAGTAGGACGGACGATTTGAGGTCATAATTGTCGAGATTGACCGAGGAGCTGTCGAGGACGATTTCGAAGCGATGGTGATCCGGCGGATCGGGATTTCGATGCGAGACTTTGACGGTAACGCCGCCGGACGACTGCGTCGAAGTCGAGATCGAGGAGGCCGCGCCGTGCCCAAGAGCGGCCGTCAAAAGAACGGTGATCGCGGCAATCACAAGCGGCTTTAATCGAATCATGACAACGTCCTCCGTGCTTACTTATCCGATGGAAACGCCGAGCAGCGCGCCGACGCCGAACGTTATCGCCGACGCCAACAGGCCGATCGCAAGCATTCTGAAGCCGCTCGCGAGCGCTCCGCGTGCGGTGAAAAGCGCGAGGACGGCGCCAACCGCGAACAGCGCGAGAGAGCTCGCTACGGCGCTCGCGACGAGCGCGCCCGTTCCGTCCATGAAGAAAAACGGCAGCACCGGAACGATCGCGCCGGCGACGAAAGCGAGGAATGAGCTCAGCGCGGCGTTCCACGGCGAGCCCAGCTCCGACGGATCGAGCCCCAGCTCTTCCCGCGCGAGCGCGTCGATCGCCGTTTCGGGCCGCGCGATCATGCGGCGCGCCAGCTTGGCCGCTTCGCCTTTTGGAATGCCTTTGGCTTGATATAACAGAGCCAGCTCGTCTTCTTCTTCCTTCGGGTCGGCTTCGAGCTCCGCCTTTTCGAGCTCGATCTGCTTCTCGAACAGCTCTCTCTGCGCCGACATCGAGACGAACTCGCCGGCGGCCATCGAAAATGCGCCGGCGAGCAGCCCGGCGATCCCGGCGAGCAGAATGTACGCGGGCGTCGCGACGGCGCCGGCGAAGCCCATCACGAGGCTGAAGTTCGAGACCAGACCGTCGTTGATGCCGAAGACCGCCGCGCGGAGCGTGCCGCTGCGGCCCGTGCGGTGCCAGGCTTCGCGGTACATGATCGCCTGCACGCCGGTGCCGCGCTGCAAATTCTCCAGCGTCTCGCGATGCGCCTTTTCCTCTTCCGGCAGGCCCGCGGCCTCCGGCTGATCCGCATAGCGGTTCTCGTCCCGGCTCTCGATGCCGCTCACGATCGGCAGGACGCGTTCCGTGCCGAAAAGGCGCGCGAAGAAGCCCAGCATCTTGATGCGCGCGCTCGTCGTATAATCCGGCACGGGCACGCCGGCGGATTTCAAAAAACCTGCCCAGCGATTGGCGTGGCGCTCTTCGGCTTGAGCAAGCTGCTCGAAGATCGCCGCGCGCTTGCCGTCCTTCTCGACCGACGCCAGCGTCCGATAGAGCGCGATGCCGTCCATCTCGGCCAGATAGTTATTCCGGTATCGCTCGACGTTGCTGCTTGAGATTTGATTGTCAGCCATCAACCGCCTCCGCTACATGGCTCAATGACCCCACCAATTGTCGCATATCCTGCAAATGGGCTGTAGGGGATTCCCTCAGAAATGTAGGGGGTTCCCCACAAACAGGTCACACGCGCATTTCTCACGATGTCGCTTGCAGCGGAAAAGCTAATGATGACAAAGGTTTTTATTGTGCGGATTAGAATGTCATTCGTTGACATCGGAGGCATGCTTCTTGCGAACTAGATACGCGAAAGAAGGAGCAGTGAACGCGACAGTTCTAAAAAGATATGAGCAAACGCTCCTGAAACGCAGGCACGACATCCTGCCTGTCTTGCAGCATCTTTCGACCGAGTGCCGCGGCCCGTCGACGGGCGAACTGGACGGCGGTAATAATTGCATCGAGACGTTCCTGACGGAGCGTCTGGCCGCCGTTTACGAACGCGAGCTGAGCGACATCGAGACGGCCCTTGACCGCATCCGCACCGGCACATTCGGGTACTGTTTTGCATGTCATCAGGCGATCGAGGCGATCCGCCTCGAGCGCTTTCCGCGCGCCGAATTCTGCGAACGCTGCAAATCGATGTAAGCGGCCCCGGATCGTTTTGTCCTCTGCACAGGGGGCACTTAGTTGCGGGCCGGAGGGAAGCGGATTAGTTTAACGATGTGCCGCGAAACTCCGCAGCGTCGCCGTCGGCCGTCCGCCGATTACTGGCCCAAAGCCCCTATCCGGTCGCCGCGCGCGCCCATCTAGGCCGCTTGCTCGACACCGCCGGCCCCGATAGCCTTGCCCGCCTTCCGGCGGAAGAGCTGCCCCTGCTCGCAAGGCTTCTCGGCGCGAGCGGCTTCCTGAGCGACGTATTGATCCGCCAGGGAGACGCCTGGCCGGAAGTCTTCCACCGGCAGATCAATATCGCGCGAAAGACCGCCTCCGAGCACGCCGCCGAGGTCGTCCGCACGCTTCGTGACGGCGCCGATCTCGGCAGCGTCGCTGCCGCGCTGCGCCGCCACAAGCAGCTCGAATATCTACGGATCGGCGCCCGCGACCTGCGCGCGGAGCAATCCGTCGAAGAAACGATGCGAGAGCTCTCGGCGCTCGCGGACGGATCGCTGGAGATCGCCTATCGCTTCGGCCGCGCCGCCGTCGAGCGCGATTTTGGCGTGCTCGATATCGCGGGG
>DATFWH010000054.1:0-6629 GCA_035259465.1 Binatia bacterium | reverse complement strand
TCTTGCGCGGCGCGGTCGACCATGTCGGCCGCGCCGCGCCGAGGCTCAGCCGCACAAGCCCGAGAAGTAGCCCCACGTTGAGAATAACGAAATAGCGCGCGGCGACGGCGAGGCGGCCCACCGCCGGCAACGGCCGGAGCGCCGCGCCCGCGAGGGCGAGCGTATAAAACAAAAGCTGTCCCGCGAGCAGGATCTCGAACAGCGGATCGTTCAGCAGCATCAGCGAGCCGATCAGCCCCGCGAGCAGGAACCAGGGTCCCAGCCAGCGCAGCACCTTGTGCGAGAAATAAATCAGCGCGATCATCCCGTACGACGGCAGCAGCAGCTGCCAGGTCCACTTCAACGCTTGAAAATCGCCGGCGCCGATTCTCACGCGTCGGCGGAACTCATGCTTGACTTCTTCCGGCGAATCCTCCCATGCGCGCGCGGCGGGAACGAAGAAGATGCGATCGCCGTAGTCGCGCCGCATCAGCATGGGGATCAGAAAATCGTCGACGATCGCCGCCGGCGGAACCGGACGGTAGCGGTCGCGGCGGAAGGCGTAGATCGCGCCGTTGGCGCCGAGGAGGCTGCCGAAGCGCGACTCGAGCGTTTTGATCCAGCTCTCGTAGCGCCAATACGCGCCGTCGAGATTGCCCTTGTCGGCCGCCGACCTCAGCTCCAGGCGTCCGACCGCGACCGATCCGAAAGGGTGGCGCCAGAGCGCCTGCACCAGCTCTCGCACCGCGTCGGGACGAAAGAAAGTATTCGCATCCGTAAAAACGACGATCTCGTTGCGCGCCGCCGCCACGAGATCGTTGAGCACGCTCGCTTTGCCGCGTCTTTGTGCGAACTTGAGCAGCCGGACGCCGGGATACGCCGCAACGATCTCGGCGGTGCGGTCGTTGGAGCCGTCGGAGCCGATGAGAATCTCGACCCGATCTTTCGGGTAATCGAGCTTAAGCAGATTCTCGATGCGCGCCCCGATCGCGTGCTCTTCATTATAGGCGGAGATGAGGATGCTGACCGCCGGCCACGCGGTCGGGGCGGCGTGGGGCTGCTCAGGCCGACGCGCCAGCTTACTCAGGAGCCAGAGAAGTCCGGGATATCCTACGTATGTGTAGAATAAGAATCCGAACGACAGCAGCGTCAGAATAGATAAAAACTCGATAGTGTCCATTGGTGCCACGATTTTAATATGCGGCCACGCGCCGCCGCCGCGCTTCAATCCAGCGCGATCAGGTTAAGCAACAGCTCCTGCTCCTCGACAATGCCGGGAAGCACCAGACCGAGCGTTTTCTGGATCTTCCGCTTGACCCAAGGCATCCAATGACGAAGCGCAGGACGCAGCCGGCGGTAACCTTCGTCCGTGGCTGTGGCGAGCATCCAGAGAAACTGCGAGTAGGCGCTGTTGGGAAACAGGCTGATGTCGATCAAATGCCGCTGGGCGTTGGCAAACAAAAGCTTGTAATCGGTGATGCCCCGGCCTAAGTCGAGCGCTGCGACGGCGCGGCTTTCGTGAAGATCCTGCAAAATTTTGAACAGAAGGACCTTGCCGGGATTGAGCTTGGCGAATTGCGGATCGTATCCGATCGTCTCGTAGTTCAGCTCGCCGTGCCGAATCGTTGCGTAACAGTACGCCGCCGGGACGCCGCGGATGTATAAAATATAGCTGCGCCACTGTCCGGCGCGCGCGAGGCAAGAGACTCTCTGCAGAGCTCGCGGCGTCATCTGCACCGTCGTCATTCCCATCTTCCACTGATAGGTCAAACGCGCGATGGCCTCGGCGTCGCGCAGAAAAGGCGCGACCTCCTCCGCAGAGCGGAAAACCTTCACCTCGACCTCGCCGGGCGCCGCCTCATCCAGCAGTCGGACCTCGCGCTTGAGATTGTACCGCGCCTTTTTGTGGAGGCGGTTTTGAAGATAGGCTTCGAAGTTATCTTCGAGTTTGACTTGAATCGTCGGCACATCCTTGCGCATGATTCGGCAGCCGCGCCTCATGGGCAGGGATGCCAGGCGTCCCGCGAGCGCATGATCCGGCGCAAGCTCGAACATTTCGGCGACGTCCCACTCCTTTCGAGCAAGGAGCAGTCGCAAAAATTCATCGACCAGGTGATTGGGCGGCGAGCCGACAATGCCGAAAATTCTGAGCTGCCTGAAGGGCAGCCAGCCGAAAGACAGCGGACCGATCGCCGCGCGGAACCGCTTCCACGACATCGCATAAGTCATGTAAGCGAAAGGCGTCTTGTCGCGGCAGGCGACGATTGCGCCGGAGAGCGCGCCTTCGAAACCTTCGGCGAGGTATTCGGGATCCAGGCCCGGTATCGCGGAGGACAAAAGCCGCGCGCTTCGAAGTTCGAGCGCGACGGCGCGCAGCGCTTTTTCGTCGCAATAATGGCGGACTTCGTAATTAAACAAGGCTCGCTGCCCCTCCCTTCAAAAATTCTAAGCCGCGGTTTCCAATTGTCGCTGGAGCTTCTTTTTCCGCACCATGCCGCGGGTGAGATCGATGACGACCTGGAGCGGCGTCGCGGCGTCGAGCGCCGCCGCCGCTTCCGCATCGGCGTTGCCGATGACGATCACCTCGGCATGGGCGAGCAGCTCTTCGACGTTTTCGCACATGAGCGACGAGATGTGCGGAATCTCCTCCTCGATATATCGGCGGTTGGCGCCCATAAGGCGCGCCAGCGAAACGTTGCGGTCGAGGATGCGTACGTCGCAGCCCTTCCCGATCAGCGTCTCCGCGAGCGTCACCATCGGGCTCTCGCGCAAATCGTCGGTCGCCGGCTTGAAGGAAAGACCGACGATGCCGACCTTGCGCTTGCGCGTCTTCAACACGGCGTCGACCTGCTCGCGTATCTGTCCGTCGTTGGAAGGAAGGATCGACGACAGCAGCGGCAGGGCGACGTCGGCCGAGCGCGCCGCGTAGATGAGCGCACGCAAATCTTTCGGCAGGCACGAGCCGCCGAAGGCGAAGCCGGGCCGCAGGTACATTTCGGAAATATTGAGCTTGCGGTCCATCATGAAAATGCGCATGAGCTCCTGCGGGTCGACGCCGAAGGCGGCGCAGACGTCGCCGATCTCGTTCGCAAACGCGATCTTGAGCGCGTGAAAGGTGTTCGAGACGTATTTCAGCATCTCGGCGGTTCGGATCGTCGTCTGAACGAACGGGGACTCGACGCCGGCGTAGAGCTTGCGCAGCTGCTCGGCGGTCCCGTCGTCGTCCGTGCCGGCGAGCGTGAGCGGCGGCTGGGCGAAATCCTTGAGCGCGCTGCCCTCGCGCATGAATTCCGGATTGACGGCGATGCGCAGCGACGCGTCCAGGGCTCGTCCGGCGCCGCTCAGCAGCGCGGGAAGGAAGACCTGCTCGGTCGTGCCGGGAAGAACCGTGCTGCGCAGCACGACCGTGAACGGATCGGAGCGCGACGCGAGCGCGGCGCCGATCTCGTGCGCGACGCGCTCGACGGCCGTGATGTCGAGACGTCCGTTGGAGCGGCTCGGCGTTCCGACGCACACGAGCGCGAGCTCGGTTTCTTTTACGGCGTTCTCCGTCGAGGCGATCGCCCGCAGACGCTTGTCCCAGACGACTTCCGCCAGGACCTCGCCGAGGCCGGGCTCCACGACCGGCGGCACGGCGTCGTTCAGCATCACGACTTTTTCCGGAGTGATGTCGACGCCGATGACCTGGTGGCCGGCCTTGGCGAGGCACGCGGCCGTCACGCATCCCACATACCCTAGTCCGAAAACGCTAACCCGCATGGTTGATGACCTCCTCGCAGTGTAGTTCAAATTCGCGCGCCGCCCGCTTCCACGAATAGCGCTCTTCGACCAGCTTCCGGCCCGCTTCCTCGATGGCGCGGCGGCGCTCGGGCCGGCGGATCAGCTCGACGACGGCCCGGGCGAAATCCTCCGGCTCGTCCGCGGCGACAAAGTGCTCGTCCGAGACCAGCGGCAGTCCTTCGGCGCCGAGCCGGGTAGACACGACGGCCTTGCCCATCGCGAGCGCCTCGAATATCTTGATGCGTGTGCCGCCGCCGATGCGGAGCGGCACGACGTAGACCGCCGCCTCGTCGATGTAGGGCCGCACGTCGTCGACCGTCCCGGTTACCTGCACGACGCCGTTGGCTGCCGCGCGGAGCCGCGCGCCGGGGTTCCGCCCGACCACGGTCAGCGAGGCTTCCGGGATCTCGCGGCGGATCAGCGGCAGAACCGCGTCGACGAAGTAAAGCATCGCCTCCTCGTTCGGATACCAGTCCATCGATCCGCTGAAGACGAGCTTCGCCGCCGCCTGGCGCGCGCCGTTCGGATGAAAATACGACGTGTCGACGCCGGTCGGGATCGCGCGCACGCGCGCCAGCGGCGCCGCCTCGGTCAGCGCGGCGCGATCGTTTTCCGACACGGCGAGGGTTATGGCTGCCTGCGTGCACGCCGCTGCTTCCGCGCGGCGGAGCTTTTTCCACTCGATTTCCAGCAGCGCCCGGTGCAAGCGGCGCTGCTCCGCCTCGTGCAAACGCTTCCAGATGAGGTATTCGGCGTTGTGCTCGAACAACACCGTGGGCAGCGCGACATCGCGCGGCAGGTTGGGGACGGCGTAGAGAAAATCGACGACGCAAAGGTCGGTGTGCTCGGGTGTGAGGAGGCGGGCCGTCACGCTCTGCAGCGCCGGAATGCGCCACTTCCACAGCGTTGCCGGCAGCGGCGACAGCCATGAGCGCAAGAGCGCCAGCGTGAACGCCGCGCTGCCGCGCTTGGGCAGCGCGTACGGCACCGAGATGATCTTACTTCCGGGCAATTCGGCGGCGAGCGCCCCATGATCGTCGCCCGCGCCGTGCGTCGTCAGCACCGTCAATTGATGCCGCCGCGCAAGCTCGGAGATAATATGAAAGCTCCGCTGCCTGCCGCCGGTATTGAGCGGCCAGAGACCGCCCACGTTGAGCCAGAGTATGCGCATGGTCATGCCGCTCGCAGAACGACGGTGCGGTCTTCGCCGTCGAGAAAAATCCGCTGCCACATCTCGAGATTGATCAACAGCCAGAGCCGATCGCCGTGCGGGCGCGCGCCGCTCCGGTGCTCTTCGGCGAGACGCTCGACGGCGGCGCGGTTGAAGAGTCCCCGCGCGCGCGCGCGCGGGCTCAGAACGAATTCATCGACCAGCGGCGCAAACGCGCCGCGAAGCCATTTTCCCATCGGGACCGGAAAGCCCATTTTACCGCGCATCAGAATCTCCTTCGGGACGAGATCCTTGACGGCTTCGCGGAGGACCGCCTTGGTCGTCAAGCCGCGGACTTTTAGCGAGCTGGGCAGCCGCACGACGTGCTCGACGAATTGATGATCGAGAAACGGCACGCGGCTCTCGATCGAGGCCGCCATGCTCATTTGATCCTGTTTCATCAATAGCTCGACGAGGTAGGTCTGCAGGTCGGCCGCGCTCATGCGCGCGAGCATGTCGCCGTCGCCTTCTTCGTAGCGGCGGAGACACTCGGCGTAAGGATCGCTTTCCGCGAGCACGCGATCTGACAGGATATTGCCGCGCAGGCGGTCGGAGAAGACGGCGAAGTTCTCGTAGTAGAGTCCGCGCGGACCGGGATCGAGCGCGAGAAAGCTCCGCTCGGTGTAACGGCGGAGCCGCCGCGGCAATCGGCGCGCAAAAGCTTTGGTCCGCGCGCGGAGCTTCTCCGGCATGAACGGAAAATACATCCGCCCGAGACGCTCGTTCCAAACGGTCGCGCGGTACCACGGATAGCCGAGAAAAAGCTCGTCGGAGCCTTCGCCCGTCAGCACGACCTTGACGTGCTGGCGCGCCAGTCGCGAGACGAAATTGAGCGGCACGCTGGAGGCGTGCGCGATCGGCTCGTCCTCGTGCCAGATGAGATTCGGCAGCGCGGAGAAAAATTCCTCAGGCCGGAGCACGATCTCGCGGTGCTCGGCGCCCACGGCATCCGCGACCAGCCGCGCGTAGCCGAGCTCGTTCGCCTCGGCTTCGGCGAAACCGACGGAAAAGGACCGGATCGGCTCGCGCACCATCGCCGCCATGAGCGCCGCGATGGCGCTGGAATCTAGCCCGCCGGAGAGAAAAAGCCCCAGCGGCACGTCGCTCATGAGATGGCTTCGAACGACGGCCGACAGCCGGTCGCGGACGTCCGCCGCGGCTCGCTCGAGAGAAATATCGTTCCGTTCATCGGGCGCCGGCAGTTTCCAATACCGGCGGCGCGCAACTCCGTCGGCCATCGACCACGAAAGCGTGCGGCCGGGCATCAGCTTGTGGATGCCGCGGAAAAACGTCTCGTCGCCGGCGACAAAGCGGTTCGCGAGAAATTCCGGCAGCACCGCCCCGTTGAATTCCGGGCGCACGGCGCCGGCGGCGAGGATCGCCTTGATCTCCGATGCGAAAACGATCTCATCGTCGGTGATCGCGTAATAGAGCGGCTTGATGCCGAGCCGGTCGCGCGCGAGCAGCAGCCGGCCGCGCTTTTTGTCCCAAATGGCGAAGGCGAACATTCCCTGGAGTTTTTCCACGCAGCGCTCGCCGTCTTTCTCGTAGAGATGGAGAATCGTTTCGGTGTCGCTCCGCGTGCGGTAGACGTGTCCCGCGGCTTCGAGCTCGGGACGAAGCGCCGCGTGGTTGTAAATCTCGCCGTTGTAGGTGATCC
>DATFWH010000053.1:0-3344 GCA_035259465.1 Binatia bacterium | reverse complement strand
TGCTAGTCGCATGCGTCGCCTTTCTTCACGAAAAGCGGCAGGCCCGCGACCATTAAAACCACCTCGTCGGCGACCGCTGCGAGCCGCTGGTTCGCCCGCCCCGCGAGGTCGCGGAAAGCGCGCGCGAGCGCGTTGTCGGGCACGATGCCGGAGCCCAATTCGTTCGTGACGATGAATAGGGCCCCATCGAAAGCTCGCGCCGCGGCGATGAGCTCTTCGACGGCGCGCTCGACATAAATTTCATCGCCGCGCGCCATTAGATTGCTGAGCCAGAGCGTGACGCAATCGAGCACCGCGGCGTCGAAGCCGCCGCGGTCCGCGAGGGCATTGGCAATCTCGACCGGCGCCTCGATCGTCGTCCATTCCGCGCCGCGCCGCGCGCGGTGCGCCGCGATGCGGCGCGTCATCTCGTCGTCGCGCGCTTCCGCCGTCGCAATGTATAGAAGCCGCGCGCCCGTTTCGCGTGCGCGCTCCTCGGCGTAGCGGCTCTTGCCCGAGCGCGCCCCGCCGGTGATGAGGACGATACACGATGCCATTTTATTTCTTCCCAAATACACCTTGTAAACCGATTAGAAAATTGAACGGCCGCGCGCGAAAGCCGTTGGCCTCTTCGTAGCGCCGGCTGAATAGATTCTCCGCTTTAAAAAATAGCGCGAGCGTTTTGACCAGATCGAAGTTCACCGGCAGACGGTACGCGGCGGCCAGGTCGACGCGGCCGTACGCGGGCATATGGATGTTGGTAAACTTCGATGCGTGGAAGTCGTCGCGCCCGCCGACGATGAGCGACGTCAGATTCGCCTCGAACGCCTCGTAGGTATAGTCGAGGCCGACGCTGCCGCGGTGGCGCGGGCGGCGCGGCAGTGTGCCGGTCTCCGTGTCCCAGTCGAGATAGGTGTAATTCGCGTTGAAACCGAGAAACGAGAGTATTTTCCACGCGAGACCCCACTCGACGCCGTCGAAGCGCGCGCGCCCGACATTGAAGGCGCGGAAGCAGCCGAACGGATCGTCTGGGATGGGCCTGCCTTCGATCATATCCTTCAACTCGCGGTGAAAATAGGTGCCGGAGATTTTGATGCGATCGCCGAACAGCGTCTGGTCGATGCCCGCATTCAGCTCCCAGCTCCTTTCCGGCTTGAGATCCGGATTGCCGAATGCGGGGCAGCCGAACGCCGGCGGGAAAAAGAGCTCGTTCAGCGTCGGCGCCTTGAAGCCTTTGGCGTAGCTCGCCCGCAGCTTGGTTCCAGTGTCTTTGAAGAGATACGCGGAAGCAAACGACGGCGTCCAGGCGCGGCCGAAGCTCTGGTTGTCATCGAGGCGGATGCCGGGAATGAGCGTCAGGCGCTTGTCAAAGAGCTGGAACTGCTCCTGGAGATAATAGGCGAGGTTGCGGATCGCTTTGTCGATGCCGCCGGTCGTCGTCGCGCTGCGGAGCTTGTATTCGACGCCGAACGTCGTCGTGTTCCAATCCCACGGCCGGTGGTTAGTCTGAAACTCGCCGGTCAGAATCCGCGGGCGGAAGCGGTCGCGCGACTTGGAGTCGCAGGGAAAGCCGAAAATCGTGCACGAGTCCACGTTGTCGCTGTCGAGGATCAATTCTTTGAAGATAGATCCCGCGATGCGGTAGTCCCAGTTTGGGAAGATCTTCTGCTCCCATTCGAGCTTGCCGAGATATTCCGTGCGCGCTTCCCGCGCGTTGGGATCGCCCGGATTGCCGTGGACGAAGTTGTTGCTGTTGAAAAGACCGACGTTGGTCTGCGTAAAGTGAAAAATGCCGCGCAGCGTCGCGTCCTCGAGTACTCGGTAGTCGAGCCGCGCCGATGCCGCGAGATTCTTGTACCCGTCGTTGAACTGGCGGAAGCCGTCGCTCTGAAGATGCGCGACGCTGAGCGAATAGTCCAGCCGGTCCTGCGATCCGCGCAGCGCCGCCGTCTGACGCTGCGTATAGCCGTTGCCGCCGGCGGCCGAGACCGTGAGCGACGGTGGCCCGCCGCCTTTCTTCGTGATGATGTTGATCACGCCGCCGATCGCCTGCGAGCCGTAGAGCGTGCCGCCGGCCCCCCGCAGCACTTCGATGCGCTCGACGTTCTCGGTCGTGAGATGCGCGAAGTCGAACTCGCCCAGCGTCGTGCTGTTGACCTCGACGCCGTCCACGAGCACGAGCGTTTGATCGGAGTTCGCGCCGCGGATGAAGACCGATGCGGTGTTGCCGCGCGAGCCGTTCTGCACCACGTCGACGCCGGGAACTTCGCGCAGCATCTCTAAGACCGATTCCTGGCGGCGCGCCTCGATTTTTTTATCGTCGATGACGGTGACCGAGTTGGCGACGTTCGTCTCGGGCGTCTCGACGCGCGTCGATATGGTTACGAGCGGCGGCAGCGTTTCTACCTCCACGGCGCCTGCCGCTGCGGCGAAGCCGTATATCAGACCGGAAACTATAAAGACCAGGAAAAGCATGATGCCTCCTTCTCTCCCGCGAGAGGGAACGGTTGAGCGGCCGGATAGGTCTCCTGGCTCGGGAGCTGACAGAGATTCGAGAGAGACAGATCGGATTTTCTGTCTCTATCTCTGTCTCTGTCGCTTCTCGCCGCCTTCCCATCGTCACCGACAGTGGCCGAGCTTTTCGCTCAGGCGAGAAGTTCACCCTTACAGTTGCGGGGCAGCAGGGGCTTTTCACCCCTTTCCCTTGCATCCGTCCGCGAGTTGATAAGACGCTTCTCCGGTTGCCTCCTTTCAACGATTATCGGCCAGACGAAACTCGACCGGAATTCTGATTAATGTCGCGACGCGCGTCTCGCCGCGCCGCGCCGGATAAAAACGGCAGCGCCGCTGGATATTATCGAGCGCGGCGACGTCGAGAACCGCGAAACCGGAGCTCTGCTGCACGCGCGACGACTTCGGTCGGCCTTCCTCGTCGACCGCGACTTCGATCGTAACGGTTCCTTCCCAGCCCTGACGGCGCGCGGCCGCGGGGTACTCGGTCTTGGGACACGTCATGTAGCTCGCCTGAACGAAGCGACCCGCGCCGGCGCCGTTGCCGGTTCCATCGCCGACGCCTCCCCCCGAGCCTGATCCGGCGCCGCTGCCGCTGACCGTGCCGTGCCCACTCCCGATACCTGTCGAGCCAGATCCGCCGGTGCCCTTTGGTGAAATACCGCCGGACGACGCGGCACCGGCGCCGCTTTCGAGCGCGACGGCAACGGCGCTCTCGCGAATTGGAACAGCGATGACGCTTTGCGCCTGCGTCTCGACGACGGGCAGCGCGACAGGCTCTGTGGGTGCGGCGAGCGCCGCGGTCTTTGGAGCTTCGGCCATCCTATCGGCCTCGGCGGCAGGCGGCGTTTTGG
>DATFWH010000052.1:0-4841 GCA_035259465.1 Binatia bacterium | reverse complement strand
CGGTGACGCTGGCGATTCGCCCCGAGCACGTCGAGCTCGCGCCCGCGGACGGCGGGCCGCTCGTCGGCACGATCGCGAGCAAGAATTATCTCGGCGACGCCGCGCTCGTCGAGGTCGACGTCAACGGCGTGACGCTCTTGGCGAAGCTCCCCGGCGACACGGATATCGCCGTCGGGCAGAAGGCCGCCGTCGTGCTGCGGCCCGAGCGCTGGCGCGTGTTTCCCGAGTGAGCGCGTATTGAAGAAAAAAGGAGACTGTGAAATACCTCGAAACATTATGAGCACAAGCGAGACTTTCAAACGCAGACCCGTCGAGAATTTACTCAGCGCGCGCTCGATCGCGATCGTCGGCGCCTCGCCCAAGGGGCGCTGGCCGATGGGAATCTATCGCAATTTGAAAAAGGCGAAATACGCCGGCAAGCTTTTTCTCGTCAATCCGAATTACAAGGAGATCGCGGAAGATCCGTGCTATCCCAATCTCGCGGCACTGCCCGAGGCGCCCGAGCATCTGCTCATGCTGATTCCGACCAAGGCGGTGCTGAGCACGCTCGAAGAAGCCGCCAAGCTCGGCTCGAAGGCGGCCACCGTCTACTCCGCGGGGTTCGGCGAGGGCGACGATGCCGAAGGAAAAAAGCGCGGGCAGGCGCTGCGCGAGTTGTGCGAGCGCACCGGCATGGTCGCCTGCGGGCCGAACTGCATGGGATCGTTCTCGCTGCCGGAAGGGCTCTGGAGCTTTCCGACCGCGGTGCCGCTGCTCAAAAAAGGGCCCGTCGGGCTGATCTTTCAGAGCGGCGGCTCGCTCGGCAACTGGATCAAGGGCGCCTCGGAGCGCGGCATCGGCTTCACCTACGCGGTCTCCAGCGGCAACGAGACAAGCCTCGATCTCGTCGATTATTTCTCGTTTCTGGTCGACGACGACGAGACGAAGCTGATCGCGCTCATGGTCGAGGGCGTGCGCCGTCCGCGCGAGTTCATGGCCGTCGCAGCGCAGGCGCTGGCGAAGAACAAGCCCGTCCTCGTCATCAAGCTCGGCCGCTCGGAGATGGGCAAGCGCCAGGCGATCTCGCACACCGGCGCGCTCGCCGGCTCCGACGAAGTCTTCGACGCCGTGTGCAAACGGCTCGGCCTGGTGCGCGTGCCGACGCTGGAGGACCTGACCGAGACGACGCTCGCTTTCATGCCGGGAAGAATCCCGCGCGGCAGCCGCGCCGCGATCGTCGTCAACTCCGGCGGCATGAAGGGGCTGCTCTGCGACCACACCGAGGAATTGAATACCGACCTCGCGCCGCTCAGCGAAGCGACGCGCCAGGCGGTGCGGCCGCTGATTCCGCCGGAGCTGGTCGTCGAGAATCCGCTTGAGTGCGGCGTCGCCGGCTTCGGCGACGAGGAGAACTTCATCAAGATCGTGAAATTCCACGCCGACGACGACAACGTCGATCTGCTCGCGATCCACGGCGAGCTGCCGCGCTTCCCCGAGAAGCGCGAGGCGACGCTGTTCAAAAATTTGAACGCGACGACCGACAAGCCGATCGTCGCTTTCGCGCGCTCGACCTACAGCCTGACCGACGAGAGCCGCGTCTTTCAAGAAGATGCGGGGATTCCGTTCTTGCAGGGCATCAAGCCTACGCTGCGCGCGCTCGCGGGGTTGGGCTTCTACGGCAAGCGCCGCCGCACGGAGATCGGCGGTCTTCCGCCGGCGTCGGGGCGAGCGGAAGATCTCGAAGGAGAAAAATTGAACGCGCTGCTCCAGCGCCACGGCATCGGCCTGCCGTGCCAGGCGGCCGCCGCGTCCGCCGCCGATGCCGCGGAGACGGCGAAACAGGTCGGCTTCCCGGTCGCGCTCAAGCTCGTCGCGCCGGAGATCGTGCACAAGACGGAATCCGGCGCCGTCGTCCTCGGCTTGCGCAGCGCGGGCGAAGTGGAGGCCGCCGGCAAGGAGCTGATTGCCAAAGCTTCCGGCAAAGCGCACCTGCTGGTTCAGGAAATGGTTCAGGGGACCGAAGTGCTCGTCGGCGCGCGCACCGACCCGCAGTACGGCCCGTTTCTCATGGTGGGTCTCGGCGGCATTTTCGTCGAGGTTTTGAAAGACGTCGCGCTCCGGCTTTTGCCGGTGAGCGAGGGCGAAGCGCTGGAGATGCTGAAAGAGCTGCGCGGCTATAAAATTCTCACCGGCGTGCGCGGCCAGCCGCCGCGCGACTTGAAGGCGCTCGCGCGCGCGATGGCGGGCGTCTCGGAATTATTCGCGGCGCAGCGCGAACACCTGTCGGATTTCGAGATCAATCCGCTGATGGTCCGCCCCGAAGGGCAGGGCGTCGCCGCGGTGGATGTAAGAGTGGTAAGAATGGGCCGCTAAGAAATCCATCGCGCGCAGGCTCGAAGAGGGGGCGGATACCATGAAGCGGGGATCAATCGTATGCGTTGCTCTTTTATCGCTCATCTTTTTCGCGGGCAGTGCGGACGCTGCTCCGACGGCGACGGGCGCAAACCGACCGCTGCTCCAGGACACGACCGTCAGGATCGTTCCCTGGGTCGACGATTCAGATGTTTCCGACACGTTCACGTTTCATGTTCTCACACCGCCGGCGAACGGCTCGGCGGTCGCGGTGAAGCATCACAGCGAGCTTCAGTACACGCCGAATACGGGCTTCACGGGAACCGACTCTTTCACGTTTCGCGCGACGGATCAGAATGGGAACTTCGTCGATGGTACAGCGCAATTTCGAATCTATGATGCCGCATCGGCGTTCGTGAAGTGCACGCGGCAGCGTCAAGCCGGATCCCGACGACGCCTCGTTTTTCTTTATCGACAAGCGGACGAAATCGAACGACTGCACGTACTACGCGGTCATGAAGACGCGTCTGCTCACGAGCCCGACGGCTGTGGCGCAGGTGACGACGGATTTCTTCGTCAACTGGCCGTCGGCGGCGAACAATGCGCCTAAGGCCGTCGTGGTGCTCATCGGCGGCGGCGACCTCGACATGGGCTTCGCGCAGGATCCGGCGCAAGGTCCGGGCGTTCCGCTCGAGTCGGGCGGCGGCAACTTCGTCGTGCGCACGGCGCAGATCTTCGCCGAGGCGGGCTACATGACGATCGCCGTGAACAAGCCGTCGGACCTGCCGCCGTCCGGCACGAATTGCGACACCTCGCCTGCGGCGTGCGACGAAGCCGCCGACCAGTACCGCGTTTCGGTCAATCACGCGGTCGATATTTTAGAAATCCTGAAGCATTACAACACGCGGAATCTGCCCGTATTTCTCGCCGGCACGAGCCGCGGCGCGATCTCGGCCGTCGGGGCGAGCCTGATCGCCTCGGGAATATCGCTTTCGAGTCCGGTCACGAACAACAGCAACGATCCGGCGCAGTTTTATGTCGGCGATCCCGCGGTGCCGAATCTGCAGACGAGTTCCGTCCAGCGCCCGTCTCACGTGCTGTGGAACACGCTTGACCTCTGCGCGGTGTCGCCGCCGTCCGGCTCGCAGTCCGCCGCGACGGCCCTCGGCGCATCTTTCGATGCGGTGACCGGCGGCGTGGAAGTTACGGCGAGTCCCACGGACCCGAACGACCCCTCGTTTCTCCCGGCGTCGTCGATCGGTCCCTGCCAGGCTTTCGACTACCACGGATTTTTCGGCATCGAGAATACCGGTGTCGACGCGATCACGGCCTGGCTCGATGGCCGCGTCTCGGCGTTCGGCAAGGGTGCCGCGCCGCGAGCGGGCTTCGCGACCGTGAACACCCCGTCGGGGACGCCCCAGCAAACGGACCTAACGACTCTCACCGGGAACGTCGCCGGTCTAACGTATGGTCTCGCGTACCCGACGACGACGCTCGGCGGCACCGTGACGCTCAGTGGAACGACGGTGACCTATACGCCGCCGGCGGGCGCGAGCAATCAGACGGACTATTATGTTTATTTCGTCGAGGACGCCGTCGGCAGGGTCGGCGCAGCCGCCGTGACGGTGAATATCGCGCCGTAGCTGAGAATGTCTGTTTAATTCCTTCCCAGCTTTTTCAGAAACCCCTCGTCCTCGACTTCTTTCACCAGGCTCGTGTCGACGAACGACGCCGGATCGGCCTTGGCGATCGCCGGCTGGCTGCGCCCCGCCTCGGAGATGTAAGTCTTCATGCCCTCGGCCGTCGGATAAGGATAGTCCGGAATCGCGCCCTTGAGATAATTGTACGCGGTCTCGAGCGTCGTCGGATCGGTCTTCACGTATTTCTTCAAGACCGCGATCGTCTCGGGCTTATGCGTCTTGAAGTAATGGATCGATTCGACCGCGGCGCGGCCGAAGCGCAGCATCGCCTCGTGCTTCTCCTTGAGCATTTTCTGGCTCGTGATGAGCCCCGCGTGCGGGTAGGGGATGCGCTTGGCGGCGAGGTCGGCGACAACCTTGAAGCCTAGCTTCTCGACCTCCTCGCGCTCGGTCGCGCTGACGACGGTGAATTGCGCCTGGCCCTGTTTCATTGCGAGCACGCGCAGGTTGGTCGCGCCGACGACGCGGAGGTTCACGTCCTTGTCCGGGTCAAGCCCGACGCTGCGCAGTCCGAGACGCATGGCGAAATCCGCGGAGGTCGCCGCCGAGTGGTTCGCGCCGGTTTTGCCTTTCAGCTCTTCGATCGATTTGATCGATGGAACGGCAACGAGATAGTAGGGGAGGAAGACCTCGAAGCCCATCACCATCGTCACGTCCGCGCCGCGGAGCTTCGCGTTCACGACCGCCGGGCCGGTGCCGGCAACGGTCTGGAGCCCGCCCGCGAGGAGCGCCATCAGCGCCTTCGGCGTGCCCTCGATGTAGAGCACGTTGACGTCGAGGCCGTGCTTTTTGTAAATGCCCGCTTCCTTC
>DATFWH010000051.1:0-15257 GCA_035259465.1 Binatia bacterium | reverse complement strand
ACGGTTTTAAACTCGCGCAGCGTCTCGCGCAGCGGCGCGCGCTCCGCGTCGGTCGTGATCGACTCCCAGCGCCGCGCCGTCCCCAGACCGATCACGGGAATGCTCTCGCCGCTCGAAGGAATCTTCTTTTGAATCAAGCCGGATGACTGCGCGCGCAGGTTGAGCGCCGGCAGCAGCAGCGAAGCGCCCGCCCCGATGCCTGCCTTGAGGAGTTCTCGTCGCGTTAAGCGCATGAGAATTACTTCAGCGTCTTCAGCTTCTCGCGCATCTCGTCTGCGCTCATCTGCGCGCCGTAGAGCGGGTTGGTCTGCTCGAAAAGCTTCGAATACTGGAGCGAGCCTACGACGACCGGCTCGAAGCCCGCCTCGCGCACGAGGCCCGAGACGACTTTCACCGCCTCCTGATCGTCGCCAGCGACCGGAATGGCGAACCGCGGTGAATGGTTCGCCATCTCCTTGAGCCTGCTCGTGCCCAAAATGTTGAAGGCGCGCACGACGCGCGCGCCCGGAAATAATTTCGCCGTCGTCAGCCCGACGCCGTTCTCGCGCGCGGGCTTGGCGATCTCGCCGTCGCGCGCGATGACCGCGTTGCCGGCGTCGACAACGATCTTCCCCGCGAGGTCCTTGCTGTAATCTTTGGCGATCTGCGGATAGGCGCCGTAAGGCACGGCCATGAGGATCACATCGCCGAAAGCGAGCGCGTCGCGCACCGTGCCGGCGCGCGCGAGCGGCCCCATGCGTTCGACGAGCGGTTTCAGCTCCTCGGGATGGCGCGATGAGAAGAGCACCGGGTGGCCGGCTTTTATCCAAAAGCCGCCCACCGTGCTGCCGATATTGCCCGCGCCGATCGTCGCGATCTTTAGAGGAGACGATTGAGCGAAGGCCGCGCCGGATGCCGCTGCCGCTGCCACGAAAGAGGCTATAACGACGGCGTAAACGACCCGGCGACAGCGATTAAGGAAGTTGCGGTGCGCCATGCGAGCTCCTCTACGAGGATGAAAATTTCGGCCGGCGTTTTGCGGGAGGCTTAGTCCCTCCGCATCGCGTGCGTGCCGATAATCTTGATGCCTTCCGATTTTTCGATATAGCGGACAAAGCGATACTTGGATTCCTTGCCGTCCATGTTGGTCGACATCCTTTTGCCCGCCGCTTCGACCTTCGCGACGATGTAAGCCGGGCCCTCGCGGCCAAGCGCCGCGCGCACGTGCTCCTCGAACTCTGCTGTGGTTCTCGTCTCGTAGCTATGGACGATACCCGCGGCCTTGGCCATCGCCGCGAGGTCGGTGACGCCGGCGGTGGCGGTCGGGAGGCCGCCGGTGGCCATGTAGCATTGATTGTCGAAAACGATGACGAGGAGGTTCTTGGGTTTCTTATTCGCCAGCGTCGTCATGCTGCCGAGATAGAGCAGCACGCTGCCGTCCGACTCCAGCGCGACGACACGCCGGCGCGGGAGCACCAGCGAAAGCCCGAGGCTAAGCGGCGTGCACATGCCCATGTTGATTTGATAGAGGTTCGACTCCTTGGGTCTTAGCGAGTGCCATTCGCCCGCGACCCAGCCGAGCGCCGTGACGACCAGGTCCTCGTCCTTCAGCAGCGGCGCCAGGATTTTCAGACATTCGTATCGCGTCATCGCTTCGCTCAATCGCGCAGGATTTCTCCCGACAGCAGGACGGCGACCGGATGCTGCCAGAGGGCGGCCGACAGCTGCGCGCCGGTGATCGCCTCTTTGGTTTCCTCGGGCTTGCGCGCGGTGACGTAGGGAATCTGCAGCGTTTGCAGCAGCGGCTCGGTGGTGAATTTGTAAGTGATGAAGCGCCAGTTGGCGCGGTCGCCGACCTCGCCGCGGTGCGCGATCAGCACGAGGATGGGAATGCCGTAAGAAACCGTGAGCGAGGCGAGCGGCCAGGTGGCCACGAGGAGCCCGGAGTCGGCGATTATCAACGCCGGCTTGCCGCCGCCGAGCCACGCGCCGGCGCACGCCGCGACGCCCTCGCCCTCGTTAGTGACGGCGACGCTGGTAAATGACGGATCTTCCACGACGAGCTTTTGCGCGTCGTGAATCTGATCGTCCGGCAGGTAGGCGACGAAATTAATGCCCGCAGCTTTCAGGGCTTCGTGAACGATCGCGGCGTACTCGGTCTTCATGCGGGCTCCAGTGAGTAGATTGTCTATGACCGATTCCGGACGGGATTAACATAGACTATCCCGCACGGACAAGCTAGCCGGGATGTCTAGTTTACATGGCTCCAGGCGTGATACGAGCTGCGCACGAGCGGGCCGGATTCGACGTGGCGGAAGCCGAGCTTCTGGCCTTCGACCTTAAGCGCGGCGAATTCGTCCGGCGTGACGTAGCGCTCGACCTTCAGCTGATGCTCCGACGGCTGGAGATATTGTCCCAGCGTCACGATATCGCAGTCGGCGGCGCGGAGATCCCGCAGCGTCTCCAAAACTTCGTCGGAAGTCTCGCCGACGCCGAGCATGAGACCGGATTTGGTGAGCACTTCGCGGCGCATCGCCTTGGCGGCTTGCAAGACATCGAGCGAGCGCCGGTACACCGAGCCGGGGCGGACTTTTTTGTAGAGCCGCGGCACGGTCTCGACGTTATGGTTGAGGATGTCGATGCCCGAGCCGACGACGGTCGCGATCGCGTCGCGATCGCCTTTGAAGTCGGGGATCAGCACTTCGACACGGATGCCGGGGTTGAGCTGTTTGATCCAGAAGACGGTCTGGGCGAAATGCGCCGATCCGCCGTCGGGCAGATCGTCGCGGTCGACCGACGTCACGACGATGTGGTCGAGGCCCAAGTCTTTGACGCTCAATCCGACGTTCTTCGGCTCCTCGGGATCGAGGCCGACGGGCTTGCCCTTGCCGATCGCGCAGAAGCGGCAGCCGCGCGTGCAGATATCGCCGAGGATCAAAAACGTCGCGGTGTTGTGGCCCCAGCACTCGCCGATATTCGGGCAGCGCGCCTCCTCGCAAACGGAGTGGAGCCTGCGCTCCCTCAGAATCCGCTTGAGCCGGAGGTAATTGGCGCTGCCGGGAGGCTTGACCTTGATCCAGTCGGGATGTCTTCGCGGCATAATTCTTTTTCAGACTCCAAAACGTCCATCTATTTCGTTGCGCTCGGTCCGCTTCGCGTCAACGTACGGAAAGAGTACGCTCCGCTCGCGGACTCTCGCGCGCCTCGTAGCTGGAGCCTTTTTGAGCCTGAAAATCGAGAGAATTTTTAATTTCCGAATAGCCGAAGCGCCGCGCGAAGCGGCGGAGAAAAACTTTTTTGACGTCTTCCGTCGGCACTTTCGCGCCGAGCTCTTTTTCCATCGACGTCACCTGCGACCACGAAAGCCCGCACGGGACGATGCGGCGGAAATAATTCAGATCGGTGCTCACGTTGAGCGCAAGCCCATGGTAAGTAACGCCGCGCCGGACGGCGACGCCGATCGCGGCGATTTTTTTATCGCCGATCCAGATGCCCGTCCACGGTGGACGCCGCTCCGCAGCGATGCCGAAATGCGCGAACGTCCGGATCGCGGCGCTTTCGAGGTAGCGCAGATAGCGGTGGACGTCCTTTCGGAGCTTCGATTTCAGATCGACGATCGGATAGACGACGAGCTGTCCCGGGCCGTGATAGGTCACGTCGCCGCCGCGGCTCGTGCGCAGCACGGGAATATTCCCGGCGGCGAGCGCGTTGGCTTCGTCGCCGCCGCGGCCGAGCGTGATCACGTGCGGGTGCTCGACGAAAAGGAGAACGTCGGGAAGACTCTCGCGCTGCTTCGCCGCAAGCAAATTTTCTTGCACGGCGAGCGCCGCGGAATAGTCGAGCGTGCCGAGGTCTTGAAAGAGGAGAGTGCTCATGGAAGCTTCGACGCTCCGGCTTCAGTTATCCAACTCCCAACTTGAGACCTGAAACCCGAAACTTTTTTACGGCAGCGGCGTGCGTTTTTTCTGTACGAAGGTATCCGTCGGATAACCGTAGAAAACCTCCGCGGCTTCCATCAAAGTTTCGGACAGCGTGGGATGCGGGTGCACCGACTCGGCCATGTCGCGCGCCGTTGCGCCCATTTCCATCGCGAGGACGCCTTCGCCGATCAGCTCGCCGGCATTCAGGCCGACGATGCCGACGCCGAGGATGCGCTCGCTTTCGGCGTCGATGACGAATTTCGTGAGACCGTCGGGACGGTCGAACGTGATGGCGCGTCCGGACGCCGCCCATGGGAAGCGCGCGACCTGAACCGGGATGCCTTTCTGTTTCGCCTCCGCTTCGGTGAGGCCGCACCAGGCGACTTCGGGATCGGTGAAGACGACCGCGGGAATGACGACGTTCTCCGACGTGCTGTATTCGCCCAAGATCGCCGCGACCGCGATGCGTCCCTCCTTCATGGCTTTGTGCGCGAGCAGCGCGCCGCCGGCGACGTCGCCGATCGCGTAGATCGCCGGATCGGCGGTCTGCATCTGCGCGTTGGCCTTGATGAAGCCTTTTTCGTCCAGCGCAGCCTTGGTGTTCTCCAATCCCAGGTCCTTGCAGTTGGGCACGCGGCCGACGCATACGAGCACGCGGTCGTACGTCTCCTCTTTCGGCTTTCCTTCCACCGTAAAGGTGACCTTGATCTGTTTTCCGCTGGTCGCCATCTTGGCGACTTTGGTGTTCAGGCGAATCTCTTTGAACGCCTTCTCGGCGTAGCGCATGACGGGCCGCGCGAGATCGGAGTCGACGCCGGTCAAGATATTCGGCAGCGCTTCGGTGACTACGACCGTGCTGCCGAGCGTCGCGTAAACCGTGCCGAGCTCCATGCCGATATAGCCCGCGCCGACCACGAGGAGATTTTTCGGTATCTCCTCGAGCTCCAGGGCCTCGCTCGAGGTCATGACGCGCTTGTTGCCGAGGTCGAACGCGGCGGGCAGCGCCGCGCGGCTGCCGACGGCGATGATCGCCTGATCGTAATTGACGAACTTCTGGCCTTTGGACGTCTCGACGCGCAGCGTGCGCGAATCCTCGAAGTAGCCGCGTCCCTGCATGACTTCGACGCCGCGCCGCTCGGCCAAACCGGCGAGGCCCTGCGTCAGCTTCGCGATGACGGCATTCTTCCAGCCGCGCAGCTTGTCGAGATCGACCTTCGGCTTCGAGAAGGCGACGCCGCGCGCCGTCGAGTGCTCCATGTCGCGCATGGAATGCGTCGCGTGCAGCAGCGCCTTGGAAGGGATGCAGCCGTAGTTGAGACAGACGCCGCCGAGACGCTTCTCGCGCTCGACGAGCATGACTTTCTTGCCCTTGTCGGCGGCGTAAAACGCCGCGGCGTAGCCGCCGGGCCCGCCGCCCACCACGACGATATCGGTTTTGATCGGTTCCATGTCAGTCTTTGAGCAGCTCTTCGGGAAAATTCTCCAGCATGGCGACCAGCTCGCCCACAAAGCGCACCGCGTCCGCGCCGTCCATTACGCGATGATCGTAGGACAGAGCGAGCGGCAGGATCGGCCGCGCCTCGATCTTTCCATCTTTGACCGCAGCCTTCAAGGACGAGCGTCCGATGCCGAGGATCGCGACCTCCGGCTTGTTGATGATCGGCGTGAAGTGTCCGCCGCCGATGCCGCCCTGGTTCGAGATCGTGAAGCTCCCGCCCTGGAGCTCGTCGAGCGAGACCTTGCGCTTGCGCGTGCGCTCGACCAGCGCGTTCAGCTCCTGCGAGAGATCGGCCAGGCTCTTCTTGTCGACGTCGCGCAGCACCGGGACGATGAGTCCCGCCTCGGTGTCGACGGCGACGCCGATGTGAAAATATTTCTTATAGACGACCTCGCCGGTCGCCTCGTCGAGGCTGGAGTTGAAGATCGGATATTTCTTCAGCGCCGCAACCACCGCTTTCAGCACGAACGGGGTGAGGGTCAAATGCTTGCCCTTTTTCGCGAGGTCCGGCCCGTATTGCTTTCTCAGGCTCGTGACATTGGTGATGTCTACATCCTCGAACTGCGTCACGTGCGGGATCGCGTTCCAGGACTCGTGCATGCGCTGCCCGATCGTCCGGCGGATGGAGGTCAGCGGCTTTTTCTCGACCGGCCCCCAGCGGGAAAAGTCGATGGCATGCGGCGCGTGTTTTTCCGCCGCTGCGGACGGCGCCGCAGCGGCGCCGTCGGCTGGCCGCTGCTGCAGCGCCGCGATGTAGCTCCGGAGATCCGCGATCGTGATGCGTCCGCCGCGCTCGCTGCCCTTGACGCGCGTGAGATCGATGCCGAGCTCGCCGGCGATCTTCCGCACCGAAGGCGCGGCCGGCGGCGGCGCGCCCGCTGACGATTGGTAGCGATACTCGCCGGCCGCTTCCGGAGCGGCTCGCGGCGGCTCGGCAGCCGCGGCGGGCCGCGCGCTCTTCGTTGGCGTGATCGGCTGCGTCTTGGGCTCCGGCGGCGCCGTTGTCGCCGCTGCGCCGGATTCGGAAAGCGTGATCAGCGGCTGGCCGACACTGACTTCGTCGCCGGGCTTGACGTGAATGCGCGCCACTTCGCCCGACACGGGCGAGGGGATCGGCCCGACGGCTTTTTCCGTCTCGAGCTCGAGGATGACCTGATCTTTTTCGATGTGGTCGCCCGGGGCGACCAGGATGTTCGCGACTGTGGCCGATTCTACGCCCTCGGCCAGCCGGGGAACTCTTACGTCCATAGATTCGTTGACTCGCCGGTTAGAAGAAGAAAGGAGAGGCCTTGTCCGGATCCACGCCCAAGTCGCGGATCGCGCGCTCCACCGCGTCGCGGCCGAGCGCGCCCTTTTCGCACAGCGCGTACAGCACGCCGAGGACGGTCATCTCCGCGTCGACGCCGAAATAGCGTCTGAGCCGCGGCCGCGTATCGCTCCGGCCGAAGCCGTCGGTGCCGAGCGATAATAGTCCTCCGGGCACCCACGGCGCGATCTGGTCGGGAACGATCTTCATATAATCCGATACGGCGACGAAAGCGCCGCGCTCGTTCTCCAGCAGTGTTTCGACGTAAGACTTCTTCGGCGTTTCCTTGGGGTGCAGCATGTTCCAGCGCTTGGTCTGAAGCGCGTCGCCGCGCAGCAGCTTGTAGCTGGTAGCGCTCCAGACATCCGCCGATACGTCGTATTTTTCCGCCAGGATTTCCTGCGCGCGCAGCGCTTCGCGAAGGATCGGACCGCTGCCGAGGATGTGCGCTTTGTGCTTCGCTTGGTTCTTTCCCTCGCGGAATTTATACAGCCCCTTGAGAATCCCTTCTTCCGATCCTTCCGGCATCGCCGGCATCGGGTAGTTCTCGTTGTACAGGGTGAGATAGTAGAAGATCTCTTCGCCCTTCTGATACATGCGGCGGATGCCGTCGCGGATGATGACCGCGATCTCGAAGGCGAAGGCGGGGTCGTAGGCGAGGAGCGTCGGCACCGCGCTCGCGAGGATGTGGCTCTGGCCGTCCTGGTGCTGCAAGCCTTCGCCGTTGAGGGTCGTCCGGCCGGCCGTCGCGCCGAGCAAGAAGCCCTTCGCCTTGCTGTCGGCCGCCGCCCAGATGAGGTCGCCGACGCGCTGGAAGCCGAACATGGAGTAAAAGATGTAGAACGGCAGCATCGTTAGGCCGAGGTTCGAGTAGCTCGTGCCCGCCGCGATGAACGAGCACAGAGAGCCCGCCTCGGTGATGCCTTCCTCCAGGATCTGTCCGTCCTTCGCTTCCTGATAGTAGAGCAGCGTCTCGCGGTCGACCGGCTCGTAGAGCTGGCCTTTCGGCGAATAGATGCCGACCTGGCGGAAGAGCGCGTCCATGCCGAACGTGCGCGCCTCGTCGGGGATGATCGGCACGACGCGCTTGCCTACGGTCGGATGGCGCAAAAGCTTGGCCAGCAGCCTTACGAACGACATCGTCGTCGAAGCTTCGAGCGTGCCGGAGTCTTTCAGCAGCTCCTCGAAGAAATCCGGCTGCGGCACTTCGAGCGCCTCCGCCTTCGTGCGGCGCTTCGGGACGAAGCCGCCCAGCGCCTTGCGCCGCTCCAAAAGATACTTCGTCTCCTTGCTGTCCTGCGGCGGGCGGTAGAAGGGCGTCTCGACGACCTCCTCGTCTTTCAGCGGAATGTCGAAGCGCGAGCGGAACTCGCGCAGCTCCTTCTCGTTCAGCTGCTTCTGCTGGTGCGTGATGTTGCGGCCTTCGCCGGCTTCGCCCATGCCGTAGCCCTTGACGGTCTTGGCGAGAATCACGGTCGGCGAGCCCTTGTGCTCGACGGCAGCCTTGTAGGCGGAGTAAACTTTCAGCGGATCGTGCCCGCCGCGGAGGAGCTTGCGAATGTCGTCGTCCGTCATGTCGTTGACGAGCTCGAGGAGCTGCGGGTACTTGCCGAAGAAGTGCCGGCGCGTGTAGCTGCCGGGCTCGACGGAATATTTCTGATAATCGCCGTCGACCGCCTCTTCCATGCGCTGGATCAGGAGGTCGCGGTGCTCGCTCCGGAGCAGACGGTCCCAGTCCGAGCCCCAGATGACCTTGATGACATTCCAGCCGGCGCCGCGAAACACCGCTTCGAGTTCCTGGATGATTTTGCCGTTGCCGCGCACCGGCCCGTCGAGCCGCTGGAGATTGCAGTTGACGACGAAGACGAGGTTGTCGAGGTTCTCGCGCGAGGCGAGGCTCAGCGACCCCGTCGATTCCGGCTCGTCCATCTCGCCGTCGCCGCAAAAGCACCAGACGCGCGGCTCCGGGTCGGTGAGAAAACCGCGCGCTTTCAAATAGCGAAGAAAGCGCGCCTGATAGATCGAACCGATCGGCGCGAGGCCCATGGAGACCGTGGGAAACTGCCAGAAGTCGGGCATGAGATACGGATGCGGATAGGAAGGGAGGCCGGGAATTTCCGCCAGCTCCTGGCGGAAATGGTGCAGACGCTTGGCGTCGATGCGCCACTCTACGTACGCGCGCGAGTAGTTGCCCGGCGAGGCGTGTCCCTGGAAGTAAACCAGGTCGCCCAACCTGCCGTTATCGCCGCCGCGGAAGAAATGATTAAAGCCCACCTCGTAGAGGGTCGCGGCCGAGGCGAACGTCGAAATGTGGCCGCCGATGCCGTGGTGGATGCGGTTCGCCTTGACCACCATCGCCATTGCGTTCCAGCGCACGTAGCTCTTGATGCGGCGCTCGATCTCGCGGTCGCCGGGATAAGAGGCCTGTTTCTCCGGCGGAATCGTGTTGATGTACGGCGTGTTGACGATGGGCGGCACCTTGACGCCCGACTCGCGCAGCCGCTCGATCAGCCGCTCGACCAGGAGCGGCGCCTCGGAAGTCTTGTTCTTCAGGACGGATTCGAGCAGATACTCGACGGAATCGAGCCATTTCTCGTTTTCGTTGTGGTCGTTGTTCTCTTGTGGACGGGGAGTGTCGCTGCGATTATAATCCGTGCGGGTTACGTCGGATTCTTTCTTCTCAGCTTGCATTGTAAAGCCTCTTAGAGATCGGCCGTAGGGGCGTACGGGTCGAAACCTAACCTATAAAATTCGCTTTGTCGAATCAATTATTTCATAGCAGGAATCGCGTGAAATACCTAGACCATAATTGGGCGGAGCCCGCGCAAAACCTGGCCTGCGACGAGGCGCTTCTGCTGGAGGCGGAGGCGGGCGGCGAAGAGACGCTGAGGTTCTGGGAGCCGCAGACTCGTTTTGTGGTTCTGGGACACGCGAGCCGGGTCGAGGAGGAGATTTCGCTCGACGCCTGCCGGGCGGCCGGCGTTCCGATGCTGCGCCGCCCGTCCGGCGGCGCAGCCGTTCTCCAGGCGCCGGGTTGCTTGAATTACACGGTGATATTGAACATCGCCTCGCGCGGCCTCGGCGAGGTCGCGGCGGCGAACGCCTACGTCATGGAGCGGTCGCGGCGCGCGCTCGAGCCGCTCGTCGGCGCGCCGGTAGCTATCGAAGGCTTTACCGATCTTACGCTCGGCGGGCGCAAATTTTCCGGCAACTCCCAATACCGTAAAAAACATGCGCTGCTGTTTCACGGCAGCTTTCTCCTCGATTGCGATATCTCGCTGATCGAGAGGCT
Source organism: Binatia bacterium (assembly GCA_035259465.1). GTDB lineage: Bacteria > Desulfobacterota > Binatia > UBA9968 > UBA9968 > JAJPJQ01. Next base: position 5,262 of record DATFWH010000051.1, on the reverse strand, counting down.
GCTGCCCGCGCCCCCGCGCCAGCCCGACTATCGGCGGCGCCGGCCGCACCGCGACTTCTTGACGAATATCCATATTCCCGCGGCTGCGATAAAAGCCGCGCTGCGCGAGGTATGGAACGCCGCCGAGGAACGAACCGCGCCGCCGCTCGAAAAAATGGCAGCGCTCGGGCGCGAGCGCTACGCGCGCGACGACTGGACATTTCGCTTTTAAGCGCTGCCCGCTCGTTTGACAGCGCTTCGCCCGCCCCGGTACATTCGCGGCCAATCATGAACGATTCCCGCCTGCCGCTGTTCGTGCGCAAGGACCTCGACGGCTTCTTCGGCTTAATGATCGACAACCTCATCCAGCTGATTCTGATCGTGAGCCTCTGCCGCGAGCTGATCCACCTGCCGGACGCGTACATCTTCGGCCGCATTCTGCCCGGCGCGGCGATCTCGATCCTGGTCGGCAACTTTTTCTACGCCTGGCAGGCGCGCCGGCTCGCGCGCGAGACCGGCCGCGAGGACGTGACGGCGCTGCCGTACGGCATCAATACGGTAAGCCTCTTCGCGTACGTCTTTTTCATCATGCTGCCGATCTATCTGGAAACGAAGGATCCGGTCCGCGCATGGCAGGTGGGACTCGTCGCGTGTCTCCTGAACGGCCTCATCGAGATCGCGGGCGCGTTCATCGCCGAGTGGGTGCGCCGCATGACGCCGCGCGCGGCGCTCTTGTCCGCTCTCGCCGGCATCGCGATCACCTTCATCTCGATGGACTTCAGCTTCCGCATCTTCGACAAGCCGCTGATCGCGCTGCTGCCGCTGGCGCTCATCCTGCTCTCCTACTTCGCGCACCAGCGCTTTCCGCTGGGATTGCCGGGCGGTCTGGTGGCGATTATCTGCGGCACCGCGCTCGCGTGGGGGCTGGGAGAGATGAGCGGCAAGCCGGCCGCGACCTTCGCGCTGAGCCCGCCGGTTTTCACCGGCGGCGCGCTGTGGCAGGCGCTGTCGAGCCCGGAATTTCTCAAATACATGTCGGTGATTTTTCCCATGGGCATCTTCAACGTCGTCGGCTCGCTGCAGAACATCGAGAGCGCCGAGGCGGCGGGCGACCGCTACAAGACGTTTCCCTCGCTGATGGCGAACGGCATCGGCTCGGTCGCCGCGGCGCTTTTCGGCAGCGCGTTTCCGACGACGATCTATATCGGCCATCCCGGCTGGAAGCGCCTCGGCGCGCGCTCCGGCTATTCGGCGCTGAACGGCGTCTTCATCGCCTTCATTTGTCTGACCGGCACGATCCAGACCGTGCTCGACTTCGTCCCGCTCGAGGCGGGCATCGGCATTCTGCTCTACATCGGCATCATCATCACCGCGCAGGCGTTTCAGGAAACGCCGAAGGAGCACGCGCTCGCGGTCGCGCTGGGGCTGTTTCCGGCGCTTGCCGCGTGGGGGCTGCTGATGGTCGAGACCGGGCTCCGCGCGGCGGGAAAGACGCTCTATCAGGTGGGGCTACCGTCGTTCGCCGGCAGCCTGGCGATCCACGGCATGATCTCGCTCGAGCGCGGCTTCATCTTCACTTCGATGATCCTCGCCGCGATCGGCGTATTTCTCATCGAGCGGCAGTTTCTCCGCGCCGCGTGGTGGTCGCTGGCGGGGGCGGTTTTTTCCGCGGTCGGCATCATCCATGCGTACGAGCTCACGCCCGGCGGCATCGTGAGCCGCTTCGGCTTTTTCGCCGCGCCGGAGTTCGTCGCGGGTTATCTGATGTTGTTTGTATTGTTTGTCGCGGCGGCATGGTGGGAAAAACGACACACGCGCGATAGCTTGTCAACGTGATCTTTAGGACTAAGATGTAATGAAGATTATCTGTTTGTGCGATGATTTAGTGCGAATTAAGGTGTATCGATGCGAAAAAAAGCTAATAAATCCCGCAGGACGTTGGAAACCATCAAAGTCTTTCGTGGATCGGGCAGAAAAGGCGCCGTCAAACGGCTGTTGCAAGACCGGCGTCGAGACCGAAATCGGGAGACTGCCCGCTAAGAGTGTTTTTATCCGCGAACGCTAAAACTCCCCTTTGTAAAATCCCCGCTGGCCGCGCGCCTCTTCGACGCCGACTTCGAGCAGCTTGAGTTTCGCGCCGGGAAAGCGCCGCCGCACCCGCACGCGGATCCGACCGGCGATGTACTCCGCCAGAAGCTCGGTGCTCGTGTTGGCGATCGGCAGCAAGAGCGCGTCGTGCTTCGGCAGCACGATGCGCTGGTTGCGATAGCCGACCGTTACGTGCTCCTCGGCGCGGTGGATCGTGAGGGACGGGCAATCCTTTTGAATCAGCGTGCGGTGATCGAGCTCGTCGCAGATCTGCTTGACGACCGGCTTGAAGGCGATGAAGTCGAGCACCACGCCGGCGCGGTCGAGCTCGCCCTCGACCGCCACGGACACTTGATAATTGTGCCCGTGGAGAGGCTCGCGCTTGCCGTTGGCGAAGATGAGAAAATGGGCCGAGGCAAAATTGAAATAATCCTTCTCGACCTCGATCGTAAACCGGCGCGGCATGCCGAAACGGTAGCGGAGATGCCGAATTTAGGCAAGCGAAGCGGCCGCGGGCGTCGGTCGTTTCATCGCCTGGCCTTGGTTGTCACACGGCCGCGGGACCGGGCCGATTTTTGCTTTGGATTAGAAAGGCCCTGCGCTATACTGCGGCCGTTTTTGTATGAAGCTGTTTTTCGCAGCCCTCCTTATCTGGACGGCGCTCGCCGCTCGTGCCACCGCTCAGACCGTCAACGACCCGAACCTCACCGTCGAAACCGTCGTATCCGGCTTGAGCAATCCGACGACGATGGCGTTCATCGGCGACAACGATTTTCTCGTGCTCGAGAAAAACACCGGCAAGGTGAAGCGGGTTCAGAGCGGCGCCGCCAACGAGGTATTGGATCTAAACGTCGACAACAATTCCGAGCACGGCCTGCTCGGTATCGCGCTCCATCCCGATTTCAACAACAACGGTTTCGTTTACCTTTACTATACGCAGACCGGCGCCGGCGGCGACAGCAATAACGCCGCGGTCGCCAACCGCGTCGACAAGTTTCACTGGGACGGCGGCGCGCTGGCGGCCGAACCGGGAAATCCCATTTTAAGCCTGCCTGTAACGCCCGGGCCGAATCACAATGGAGGCATCATTTTGTTCGGTCCCGACGATAAGCTCTACGTGATCAACGGCGACCTCAATCGCGACGGGCAACTGCAAAATTTTACCAACGGCCCGGCGCCGGACGGTACGTCGGTCATTCACCGCATCAACGACGACGGTACCGTGCCCAACGACAATCCATTTTCTTTGCTTGGCGACCCGATGAATAAATATTTTGCCTACGGCATCCGCAATTCTTTCGGCATGGCGTTCGATCCCCTTACGAACAAGCTATGGGACACGGAGAACGGGGAGAATACGTACGACGAGATCAATCTGGTCGAGCCGGGTTTCAACAGCGGCTGGCAATCGGTCATGGGGCCGCTCAGCCGCAATACCAACGGTCTAAACGACTTGGTTCAATTCACCGGCTCGCACTACGCCGACCCGAAATTTTCCTGGCTCAACACCGTGGGACCGACGGCGATCGTTTTTCTGAACTCCATCCAGTTAGGCGCGCCATATGAAAACGATGTCTTCGTCGGCGACATCAACAACGCAAATCTTTACCATTTCAAATTAAATCAAACTCGAGATGATTTCGTTTTAAGCGGCAATCTTTTGGATAAGGTGGCCGATACGACAGCTGAACGCAACGCAGTGGTTTTTGGAACTGGATTCGGTCCGATGTTTCAGGGCATTACAGATTTGAAAGTCGGCCCCGACGGTTTTCTCTACGTCGTATCGTACGGCGACGGCGCGGTGTACCGCATCGTTCCGGCGAATCCGTCGCTCACGATCAACACGACGACGCTGCCCGACGCGGAGGTCGGATTGCTTTATGACCACGATCTCGATATCGCCGGCGGAGTAGCGCCGTACGACATCAATCACGTGGCCGGCGCGCTCCCGGCGGGGATTTTGCCGAGCGGCACGAGCCTAAGCGGCACTCCGCAGACGGCAAAGAAATTCAAGTTTACGCTTCAGGTGATGGACGACGACGGCGCTACCGCAAGCAAGCAGTTCAGCATCCAAGTTTTCAAGGCACTGGCGCTCTCGACGCAGTCGCTGAAGAACGGCAAAGCCGGGAAAAATTATAGGGCAACTTTGAAGGCGGCCGGCGGAAAGGGCCCTTATAACTGGAGCCTTCAATCAGGTCCGGGATGGATTAGTTTGAGCCCGTCCGGTCAGCTCGGCGGCGTGCCCGTTGCGGGCAATTACAATCTCGACGTCCAGGTCACGGATCAATTGAACGTGACGAAGCAGACCACGCTGTCCTTGATGATCGGCAACTGATCCTCACGCTCCTTTTCCCACCGCATCGCCGATCGATTTCCATCCGTCGCGCTCGATCAGCTTCAGCAGGCCGCGGTTGATGCGCTTGACCGCTCCCGGTCCCTCGTAGACGAAGCCGGTTAAAATCTGCACGGCGCTCGCGCCGGCTCGGATCTTCTCGTACGCATCCTCCGCGGTGAAGATGCCGCCGGCGCCGATGATCGGCAGCGCCCCGCCGGTGGCGCGATAGACGTGGCGGATGAAGTCCGTCGCGCGCGCCTTCAGCGGCTTGCCGCTTAGGCCGCCCGGCTGATCGACCGGCTTGCTAAGGTTCTCGCGCAGCACCGCGCTCGCGTTGGTCGCGACGATGCCGGCGATGCACTCGGCCTTCGCGACCGCGACCACTTCATTCGCCTGCGCGAAGTCCATGTCGGGATCGATCTTCACGAAAACGGGCTTCTCGGGAATGTGCGAGGCCGCCGCGAGCTCGCGGTTCTTCGCCTGCACCGTTGCGAGCAGGTTGGCGAGGTGGCCTTTCTGCTGCAGATCGCGCAGCTCCGGTGTGTTCGGCGAGCTCACGTTCAGCGTGAAGTAGTCGCCGTAAGGAAAAAGCGTCTCAAACGTGAAGAGGTAATCCGCCGCGGCGTCTTTGGTCGCGACGATCTTGGTCCGGCCGATGTTGATGCCGAGCGGAATCCTCAGCGGCCGCTCGGCGCGCAGCGCCTTGAGCTTCAAGCCGATCGCCTCGGCGCCTTCGTTGTTGAAGCCGAGACGGTTGATCAGGGCCTGGTCTTCCGGCAGGCGGAAGAGGCGCGGCTTCGGCTGACCCGGCTGCGCCTGCGCGGTGACCGCGCCGATCTCGATGAAGCCGAAGCCGAAGC
>DATFWH010000050.1:0-6327 GCA_035259465.1 Binatia bacterium | reverse complement strand
TGTCGCGCTGCGCGCGGCGGATACCTTCGATCGCTGGGTGGACGAGCGCCAGGCCCGCTTCGATACGCGCTACCGCGACGCCTATCAATACGCCGACGAAGAGATCGTCGGCATGGAAGACCTGTCCGATTACGGCCGCTGGGAGGATATCCCCGAATACGGCCGCGCGTGGACGCCGACGGTCGTCGCTGCCGGCTGGCAGCCGTTCACCGTCGGCCATTTTTACTGGCAAGACCCATGGGGCTGGAGCTGGATCAGCGAGGAGCCGTGGGGCTGGGCTCCGTGCCATTACGGCCGCTGGACGTTTTACCGCTCGCGCTGGTACTGGGTGCCGGTTCGCCGCGGCGCCGTGGTCGTGCGCTACGCGCCCGCGGTGGTCGAGTTCGTCCCCGTGCGGGGCTATATCGGCTGGTTCCCGCTCCATCCGCGCGACCGGTTCGTGCCCTGGTGGGGCTGGCGCGAGCGTGTCGTGGAAAACGTAACCTTTGTCAATCGGACGCGCGTCGTCGTGGTCGACGAGCGCACGTTCGTCTCCAGCCGCAGAGTGACCACGAGCATCGTGCGCGATACCACGATCATCCGCGAGACCACGACGACCCGCATCGCCGAGCGCCGACTGCCGGTGCCGCAGCGCGAATCCATCCGGGTCGTCTCCGAGCGCCGGCAGGTCGAGCGGCCGCCGGCGGCGATCGTCTCGCGGCCGGTCGTCGTGCGCACGCCGCCGTTGCCGCCGCCGCCGCGCTTCGACGAGAAGGTGAAGGTCATCCGCGAGCGTCAGGGACAGCCGCTGACGACGCGCGAGATCGTGGATCTCGGCGCGAAGGATTTCAAATCGAACCGGCGCCTGCAGATTCGCACCGTGACGGAGACCAAGACAGACTTCAAATCTCGCGGCGGTCAGGGAAGTCAGGCGGTGCAGGCGCAGCCGATCGCGCCGCTCAAGGGCCGGGAAGTGGCGACGCCGGATAAACCGGTCAAAACAGAAGTGACGCGGCGCCAGCAGCGCGATCAACAGCGCGAAGACCGCCAGATCCAGCAACAGCAGCAAAAAGGACAAGAGCAGCAGCAGCGGGATCAACAGCAGCAGCAGGATCAGGACCGGCTGCAAAAAAAGCAGGAGCGCGATCAGGATCAGCTGCAGAAAAAGCAGGAACGCGATCGCGCAAAAGAGCAAAAACAGCTCCAGGACCAGCAGCGAAAGGATTTGGAGCGCAAGCAGCAGGACCAGGATAGGCTGCAGAAGCAGCAGGAGCGCGACCAGAAGCAGTTGCAGGATCAGCAGCGGAAAGACCAGGAGCAGCAACAGAAGGACCTACAGCGCAAGCAGCAGGAACAGGACCGGCTGCAGAAGCAGCAACAACAGGATCAAGACCGGAAAGACCGGCAGCTGCAGGACCAGCAGCGAAAAGATCTCGAGCGCAAGCAGCAGGATCAAGATCGCTTGCAGAAACAGCAGGAGCGCGATCAGAAGCAGCTGCAGGACCAGCAGCGAAGAGATCAGGAGCAGCAGCAGAAGGACCTACAGCGCAAACAGCAAGAACAGGACCGGTTGCAAAAGCAGCAACAGCAGGACCAAGAACGAAAGAACCAACAGCTCCAGCAGCAACAACAGCGCGACCTCCAGGAACAAGAAAACCAGCGGCGCAAGCAGCTCCAGGACGAGCAACAGAAACAGCGCCAATTACAGCAGGATCAGCAGCGCCAGCAACAGCTGCAGCAGGATCAAAAAAAGCAACAGGAGCGCGATCGGCAACAGCAGCTAAGGGAGGAGCAGCTGGAGCAGCGCAAGCAGCAGGAACAGGATCGGCGCGAGCAATTGCAACAACAGAAGGAGCGCAAAGGCCAGCCGCCGCCGGACGAGAAGGCGCCGCCGCGCAAAGGTGAAAAGAAAGATGATAACGGGAAGGCGCCGCCCCCGCCGCCGCCCGCACCGCCGGCGCCGCCGCCAGGACCACCGCCGAGGTAAACGGCGACACCGAAGCTTACGTAAAGGATAACGCAGGGGCGGTTCGTCTGAACCGCCCCTGTTTTTTTGTCCGCTATTTGTACAGGCCGTCGATGAAGCCGCTGTTTTCCAGCTCGAGCAGATAGTGCAGGTTCCACAGCGACAGAGCGCTATACTGTTTCGCCTCGGGAATTTTCATCAGGCATAATTCATACGCGTTGCCGATCGCGTCGAGCGTCGGATAAGGCTTGACCGGCATGCGCGTCAGGCTCTCGTAGCGCACCGTGCGGGCCTCGGGCTCGCGCTTGCGCAGTCCGTCGAGAATTTTTTCCGTCTCCTCGCGATGCGTGCGCGCGTAGTGGATCGCGAGCACGAGCGCCTTGACCATGCGCTCGCCCAGGCGGTCCTTGCGCGCCAACGCGGTCGTCGCCGTCGTCATCGTCGGGCCGTTGATCATCGGCAGCGGGTCGAGAGGCAGAACGTTAAGCCCGGCCTCTTCGTATTGCGCGGTCGAGCCGGTGATCAACGCCGCATCCGCTTTGCCAGAGACCAGCATCTCGAATTGCTCCTTGCGGAATTCCGGCGTGATGTCCTCGCCGATCTCGACCCATTTCACGTCCTCGAGCTTGAGCCCGGCGCGGATCACGTACAGCGCGTGGTTGCCGCGCAGGTGGTTGAAGCCGGCGACGCGCCCCTCGAACGCAAGGTCGACGACTTTCTTGCCGCGGAGCTCGACGAGCGAGCCGATCTTCTGGCGCGAGACGAGCCGGTCGCGCACCTGATTGCTCGGCGAGGCGATGCATACGATCGGCTTGCCCTGACCGACGAGCGCGTAGGGCGTGATATGGTTGCCGGAGATGAAATCGATCTTGCCGTCGAACAGGGCGCCCTCCGCTTCGGGCGGGCTCGCGCAGAATTCCATGGCAAGCATTTTGATGCCGACCTGCTCCCACATGCCCGCCTTGTCCATCACCTCCCATATCGGCAGATGCGAATAGGCGCGGAAGTAGCCGCGTATCTCGATCGGTTCGTAGCTCATGATTCCTCCAAAAACTTTACACTCACGCGAGCCGCTTTACAGTCACCGAAAGCTATAGGCTGGATCGGGGGCTCGCGCAAGCTCGCCTTGACCCCGAGTCGCCCCGCTGAATATACTCGTCTTCTAATCGGCATGAGCAAGGCGTTTTTTAAAGTGGTCGCGCCGAGCGAGGCGCGCGATATCCTGCTCCAGGTGTCGCCCGTGACGACCGAGACGATCGAGACGGTGCGCGCGCGCGCCCGCGTGCTCGCGGAAGATCTTTATTCCAAAGTCGATCTGCCGCATTTCGCGCGCGCCGCAATGGACGGTTACGCCGTCATCGCCAAAGACACGTTCGGCGCGAGCGCGAGCCAGCCGGGATACTTGAAGCTCGCCGGCAGCGTCGAGATGGGAAAAGAGGCGACGCGCCCGATCGAGAAGGGCGAGGCGGTGCGGATATCGACGGGCGGCATGATGCCGCCCGGCAGCGACGCGGTCGTCATGGTCGAATACACCGAAGAAGCCGGCGCCGGGACGGTGGAGATTCACCGCGGCGTCTCGCCGGGTCAGAACGTCATCCAGGTGGGCGACGACATCCAGAAAGGCGCGCCGGTCTTCACTCGCGGGCGGCGCCTGCGCGCGCACGATCTCGGCGCGCTCACCGGCATCGGCGTCTCGAAGATCAATGTCTACAAGAAGCCGCGCGTCGCGCTGATCTCGACCGGCGACGAGATCGTCGAGGCCGAGCGCGAGCCGCTGCCTGGGCAGGTGCGCAACATCAATCAGCACTCGCTCGCCGGCCTCATCGACGAATGCGGCGCGGAGCTGAAAGACTTCGGCGTCGTGCGCGACGAGCGCGAGGCGCTGAAAGAGGCCCTCGGACGCGCGCTCGACTGGGCCGACGTCGTGATGCTCTCGGGCGGCAGCTCGATGGGTGCGAAGGACATCGCGCTCGACGTGATCCTCTCGTTTCCCGGCGCCGAGATGATTTTCCACGGCATTTCCGTGAGCCCCGGAAAGCCGACGATCTATGCGCGCGCCGCGGGCAAGCCGGTGCTCGGCCTGCCCGGCTATCCGGTCTCGGCGCTCGTCATCTTCGAGCTCTTCGCCGCGCCGCTGGTGCGCGCGCTCGGCGGCGAGGAGACCGCCGCGGCGGGGCAATTCAAGAAAACGACGCGCGCGATTTTGAAGACCAACGTCGCGTCGCAAGCCGGGCGCGAGGATTACATCCGCGTCTGCCTCGAAGAAGCCGACGCGAAGCTTTACGCGCGGCCGCTGCCGAGCAAGTCCGGCGCGATCTTTACCTTGGTCAAAGCCGACGGCATGATTCGCGTCGATCTGAATCAGGAAGGCATCGAGCAGGGGGAGGAAGTGGAAGTAATACTTTTCTAGGCGAGAGCCGAGAGGCGGCAGGCGACGGGAAGATTCGTACTCATGCTTCTCGCCTTCACGTTATGGCACGAAAGAGATACCTCAAGAAAACGCCGCTGAACGACGCGCGCGAGCTGTTTTTGAACCGCGTCGATCCCGCGGCGCTCGCGAGCGAGGAGATTGCGATCGACGACGCGCTCGACCGCATCACGGCCGAGCCGGTCTTTGCCAAGATCTCCGCGCCGCACTATCACGCCTCGGCGATGGACGGCATCTGCGTGCGCGCCGAGGACACGTTCGGCGCGACCGAGTTCGCGCCGAAAAAGCTGCGGCCGCTCTCCGGCGATCATTTCGCCGGCGCGTTTCAGTACGTCGACACGGGCAACGCGATCCCGCTGTGGGCGAACGCGGTCGTCATGATCGAGAAGGTGCACCAGCTCGAAGACGGTTCGGTCGAGATCTTCGACTCGGTCGCGCCGTGGAACCACGTGCGGCTCGTCGGCGAGGACGTCGTCGCGACGGAGTTGTTGCTGCCGCGCGCGCACCGAATGCGTCCCTACGATCTCGGCGCGCTGCTCGCGGCCGGGCACACGAAAGTGAAAGTCAAAGAGAAACCGCGCGTGGCGATTCTGCCGACCGGCAACGAGCTGATCGAGCCGGGCGACGAGCCGGTGCCAGGCGCAGTGATCGAGTTCAACTCCAGCGTGCTCGGCGGCTTCGTGCGCGAGTGGGGCGGCGCGCCGGTCAGGACCGCGCGCGTCGGCGACGATCCCGCGAAGCTCGGCGCGGCGCTGCGCGCGGCGCTCAAGAAAAACCACGTCGCGGCGATCATCGCCGGCTCGTCCGCCGGCGAGCACGACTTCACGGCGGAGGTCATCGCGCGCGAAGGGGAGCTTCTCGCGCACGGCATCGACGTGATGCCCGGAAAGCCCGCCGTGCTCGGCATCGTCGACGGCAAGCCGGTGCTCGGCATTCCCGGCTATCCGGTGTCGGCGATCGTCATCGCGCGCGAGATTCTCCGTCCGGTTGTGGAAAAGCTCCTCGGCGCCGGCGCCGGCGAATCGTCGACGGTCAAGGCGGTCGTGCCGAAGAAAATTCCGTCTCATCTCGGGCTCGAAGAATTCGTGCGCGTTCATCTCGGCCGCGTGGAAGATAAATTGATCGCGGCGCCGCTCGGGCGCGGCGCCGGCGTGATCACGACGATGGTCCACGCCGACGGGCTCATGCGCATCCCGAGCCTGGTCGAAGGCGTCAACGCGGGCGAGCAGATGGAAGTCGAATTGCTCCGCCCGCTCGCCGACGTCGAGAACACGATTCTCGCGATCGGCAGCCACGATCTCGCCATCGGCATTCTCGAAGATCGGCTCAAGCTCTTTCATCCGGAATGCAAGATCGCCGCGACCAACGTGGGCAGCCTCGGCGGCCTCTTCGCGCTCCAGCGCCGCGAGACGCACATCGCCGGCTGCCACCTGCTCGATCCCGACACCGGCGCGTACAACATACCCGACATCAAACGCATGATCCCGGATACGCCGGTCGTGCTCGTGCATCTCGCGCGCCGCGAGCAGGGGCTGATCGTCAGGCGCGGCAACCCGAAAAAAATTTCCGGCCTCGATGCGCTCGCGCGGCAGGATTGCATGTTCGTCAACCGCCAGCCCGGCTCCGGCACGCGCGTTCTGCTCGATTACGAATTAAAGCGCCTGCAGATGAATGCCGCGGCGATCCGAGGTTACGAGCGCGAGGAGTTCACGCATATGGCGGTCGGCGTCGCGGTCGCGAGCGGGCTCGCGGACGCCGGTCTCGGCGTGCGCTCGGCCGCAAACGCGCTCGGCCTCGATTTCATACCGATCGGCGAAGAGCAGTACGATGTGGTCTTTCTCCGCTCGTTTTTTGATTCGGAAAAAGGCCGGCGGCTGCTGGAGACGATCGGCTCCGACGGATTCAAGTGGGCGGTCGCCGATCTCGGCGGCTACGATACGGCGAAAACGGGGGA
>DATFWH010000049.1:0-10052 GCA_035259465.1 Binatia bacterium | reverse complement strand
CAGACGCTCAATCAGCTCCTCGTCGAGATGGACGGCTTCGAGACGAACGAGGGCGTCATCCTGATCGCGGCGACGAACCGGCCCGACGTGCTCGATCCGGCGCTCCTGCGTCCCGGCCGCTTCGACCGTCGCGTGGTGGTCCCGCGGCCCGACGTGAAGGGCCGCGAAGGCATCCTCAAGGTGCACATGCGCCGGGTGCCGATCGCCGAGAACGTCGACATCACGCTCCTTGCGCGCCAGACGCCCGGCTTCGCCGGCGCCGACCTCGAGAACTTGGTCAACGAAGCGGCTCTTTTGGCGGCGCGCAGCAACAAAGAAAAAGTCGACATGCACGACTTCGAGCTCGCCAAGGACAAGGTCATGATGGGCTCGGAGCGCCGCAGCATGATTATCAGCGAGGAAGAGAAACGCAACACCGCCTACCACGAAGCGGGGCATACGCTGGTCGCCAAGCTCCTCCCGGGCACGGATCCCGTGCACAAAGTGACGATCATTCCGCGCGGCATGGCGCTCGGTCTCACGCAGCAGCTGCCGATCGACGAGAAGCACACGTATCCGAAGGAATATCTGCTCAACAATCTCGCGATCCTGTTCGGCGGACGCGTTGCGGAAGAGCTGGTGCTGAATCACATGACGACCGGCGCCGGCAACGACATCGAGCGGGCGACGGAGCTTGCGCGGCGCATGGTCTGCGAGTGGGGCATGAGTGAGAAGCTCGGGCCGATGACGTTTGGCAAGAAGGAAGAGCAGATATTCCTCGGCCGCGATTTCACCCAGCAGCAGGACTATTCCGAAAGCACCGCGGTTGAGATCGATGCCGAGGTGCGGCGCATCATCCAGGCAAGCTACCTGCGCGCGCGCGACCTGCTGCACACCAATCTCCATCTGTTGCACAAGATCGCCGAGAAGCTTCTCGAAAAGGAATCGCTGGACGGCGCGGAGATCGATGCGTTGGTGCAGGAATTCGGCGGCAACGGCGGTAGCCCGCTTACTCTCGTCGCGCCGGCGCACGCCTGAAAACAATCGGGGAGCTATCAGTTCGAGCCGATTCGCCTTGTCGCCGGCTCGCTCAAGTCCCTCTTCCGCTCGAGTCGGCTTCACGTTTCGGGTTTGAATGCGGAATGTGAGGCCGCAGCCTTGAAACGCGATGCGAGACAAGCTCGAAAGAACAGCGCCTTCCGCGCCTAGCGGATTTACTCTCGGCACGCGCCACGGCGCCATCGACATGGTGCGGCGCACCGCCGTCATGGGCGTGATTAACGTGACGCCCGATTCTTTTTCGGACGGCGGCAAGTTTTTCGATGCGGAGGCCGCCGCGGCTCACGGCGAGCGCCTCGTGGCGGAAGGTGCGGATCTCCTCGACGTGGGCGGCGAGTCGACCCGCCCGGGCGCCCAAGCCGTGACCGCCGCGGAAGAGATCCGCCGTGTTCTACCCGTGATCGAAAGACTCCGCGCCAAAAGCTCTATTCCTATCTCCATCGACACAGTGAAGAGCGAAGTAGCGCGCGCGGCGCTGGACGCCGGGGCGGATATCGTCAACGACGTAAGCGCATTCCGCGCCGACCCTGCGATGGCGCCCCTGGTCGCTCGCGAGCGCGTTCCCGTCGTATTAATGCATATGCAGGGGACGCCGCAGACGATGCAGCAAAATCCCGCTTATGAAAACGTCGTGGAGGAGGTGGCGGAGTTTCTCAGACTCAAGGCCGAAGAAGCGACGCAGGCCGGCATAGCGCCCGATCGCATCATCGTCGACCCCGGCATCGGATTCGGTAAGAATCTCGACCATAACCTCGCGCTGCTGCGCGGATTGCCCGCGTTGGCGGCGCTCGGCCTGCCGCTGCTCGTCGGCTCATCGCGCAAGGCCTTCATCGGAAGGATTCTCGATCTCGGTCCCGACGAGCGCCTGGAGGGCAGCATCGCTGCGGCGGTCGCGGCGGCTCTGGCGGGCGCCAACATGGTCCGCGTCCACGACGTGAAAGAGGCGGTGCGCGCGCTCAGGGTCGCCGACGCCGTCCGCTTCGGCGCGCCGGAAAGCGGGGTGGCGCGCCATGCTTGAGATCTTCACGCAGCTCCGCTGGCAGGACGCGCTCGACATCGGCATCATCGCGTTCATGATCTACCGGCTCATCGCAATGATGCGCGGAACGCGCGCGATGCAGATGATCATGGGTCTTGTGATCGTCCTGCTGTTCTACGTCGGCTCACAGATGCTCGGGCTTTTCACGCTCAACTGGATTCTCGACAATTTTCTCGGCTCGATCATTCTCGTCGTCATCGTTGTCTTTCAAAGCGACATCCGCCGCGCGCTGACGCAGGTCGGAACGACGCCGCTTTTCGGCAGCCCCGACCGGTTCGAGCGCGGCCAGGCGATGGAAGAGATCACCAAGGCGGCGGTGTCGATGGCCGGCAAGCGTGTCGGCGCGCTGATCGTCTTCGAGCGCGAAGTAGGGCTCAACGACTATATCGATGTCGGCACTCCACTCGACGCGCGCGTCACCGGCGAGCTCGTCGAGAGCGTCTTCTCGCCGCGGTCGCCGATCCATGACGGCGCGCTCGTCATTCGCAAGGGCCGGATCGCCGCCGCGAAGTGTATTTTGCCGCTGAGCGAAGACGCAAGAGTAGGCCGCGACGTCGGCACCCGTCATCGCGCCGCCGTAGGGCTGACCGAAGGCACCGACGCCATCGTGGTCGTGGTTTCCGAAGAATCGGGGAAGATATCTCTCGTCTCCGGCGGCAAAGTAGCCCGCGACCTCGACGGACCCGAACTGCGCTCGCAGCTGGAGCGACTTCTCAGCGCATGAACCGCAGATTGAATAAAGTTCTCGCGTGGGCCAGCGGCGACACCGGGCTGAAGATATTTTCGGTGCTGTTTGCGGTCGGTTTATGGCTGTTCGTCAACGCCGGGCAGAAGCCGACCGAGAAATCGCTCACCGTGCCCGTAGAGGTGCGCAATATGCCGGCGGATCTCATGATGGGGAGCCCGGGGCCCGGGCAGGTCGAGGTTCGCGTATCGGGGCCGCCGGCGCTGCTCTCCACACTCGATCCGGACCGTCTCAAGGTCGTTCTCGATCTGGACGGCGCGCGTCCCGGCACTTCGACATTCCGCTTGAGTCCTGGTTTTTTTGAGCCGCCGCGCGGTGTCAGGATCGCGCGCATCAGCCCGGCGGTTATCAATCTCAAGCTCGAGACGCGCGGCGAGCGTGTCCTGCCGGTCACGGTCCGTCTTGGCAGCAAGCCGCCGCCCGGTTATAAAATCGTTCGCGCGGACGCCTCGCCCGATTCCGTCAAAGTACTGGGCCCGGCGAACACCGTGAATCGCATGACTTCCGTCGAAACGCTTCCAATCGATCTCGAAGGGACGAAGGGTCAAGCTACCAAGGAAGTACGCTTGAGCTCGTCCGACGAGACGCTCACCTTTACGCCCGAGAAGGTCGCGGTCACGATCGTGCTGGAGGAGGAAGCGATCGCGCGCGAGTTCAGCAGGCTCGACGTGCGCGCGCGCAACGTCTCCGGGAAGTACAATGTGACCCCGAGACAGGCTTACATTAAAGTCAGCGGGCCGAAGCGCGTGGTCGACGATCTTAAGCTCGGACCCGAACAGGTGTATCTCGATTTGAAGGGTTTAGGACCCGGCGCGCATACCGTCGCACTCACGTTGAATCTGCCGCGGGAAGTAAAAGTGGTGGAGCAGAAGCCGGACCGCTTTCGGGTGACGATTTCCGGCCGCGGCGCCTAAAACAGAGGAGCTCGAATGTCTTCAGGTAACGAGAAAGAAAACGACAAAAAGGGAAAGAAGACCAAATACGAACGCAAGCTGTTCGGCACCGACGGTGTGCGCGGCGTGGCGAACATCGAGCCGATGACTTCTGAGATGGCGTTGAAGCTCGGCCGCGGCCTCGCATCGGTCTTGCACGACCCCGCGCACCAGCGCGCCGGCGGGTCCTCGGTAGACCGCACGCTTGCGCCGGCCAATCTGCGCGGCGGCGATGGTCATCATCGCTACAAGATCCTGATCGGCAAGGACACTCGCCTTTCGGGATATATGCTGGAGACCGCTCTCGCGTCCGGCATCTGCTCGGTGGGCGTCGACGTCCTGCTGGTCGGGCCGTTGCCGACGCCGGGCGTCGCCTACCTGACTCGCAGCATGCGGTGTGACGCCGGCGTTGTGATCTCGGCGTCGCACAATCCGTATCAGGACAACGGCATCAAGTTTTTTTCCTACGACGGCTTCAAGCTGCCGGACGAAACCGAGGCCAAGATCGAGGACCTGATTTTCAGCGGCGAGACGGAGCGCCACCGGCCGACAGGGAACGCCATCGGCAAGCAGCGGCGCGTGGACGATGCGGTCGGGCGCTACGTGGTCTGTCTGAAGAACAGCTTCCCGCGCCATCTTACGCTGGAAGGAATGAAGATCGTCGTCGATTGCGGGCACGGCGCGGCGTATCGCGTCGCGCCGGACGTGCTGAGCGAGCTCGGCGCGGAGGTGATTCCGATCGGCGTCAAGCCCGACGGCGAGAATATCAACCAGGACTGCGGCTCGCTTTACCCCGAAGCCGCGCGCCAGGCGCTGCTCGAGCAAGGCGCCGATCTCGCCATCTCGCTCGACGGCGACGCCGACCGCGCCGTGTTCGTCGATGAAAAAGGCGAAGTCGTCGACGGCGATCACGTGCTCGCGATCTGCGCCAAAGAGATGCGCGAGAAGGGGACGCTGAACGGCTCGACCGTCGTCGCGACCGTCATGAGCAATTTGGGCCTCGAGCTGGCGCTCGACGGCCTCGGGATTCAACTGAAACGCACTCAGGTCGGCGACCGCTACGTTGTCGAGGAAATGGTCCGCGGCGGCTACAATCTGGGAGGCGAGCAATCGGGCCATTTGCTTTTTCTCGATCATAACACGACCGGCGACGGCTGCCTGACCGCACTGCAGCTGCTCTCCGTAATCGTTGAAACCGGCCGCTCTCTCAGCGAATTGAAAAAGATCATGACCCAGCTGCCGCAGGTGCTGCTGAACGTCAGGGTCAAGGAAAGAAAGGATATGGCGAAGCTGCCTCGCCTCTCGGCGAAGATCGCCGCGGTAGAGAAACAGCTCGGCGGCCGCGGCCGCCTGCTCGTGCGCTATTCCGGCACGGAGCCGGTGGCGCGCGTCATGCTCGAAGGCGAGAACGAGCAGCGCATCCGAGGACTCGCGGAAGAGATCGCCGAGGAGATCCGAAAAGAGCTGGGACAATAGAACTTAGAAATTAGAATTTAGAAATTAGAAGAGTCATTGGTTTCAAACTTCTATATTCTAACTACTGAATTCTACATTCTGACTCCATGCTTCTCCTTGGCGTCAACATCGATCACGTCGCTACCGTCAGACAGGCGCGCGGCATCGACATTCCCGACCCGGTCGAAGCCGCGCTCCTCGCCGAGAAGGGCGGCGCCGGGGGCATTACCGTTCATCTGCGCGAAGACCGCAGACACATTCAAGAACACGATGTCGAGCGGCTGCGCGCGGAGATCAAAACCAAACTGAACCTCGAGATGGCCGCAACGGCATCGATGGTGCGTCTCGCCGCGAAATTCCGCCCCGACGACGCCTGCTTCGTGCCCGAGCGGCGCGAGGAGCTGACGACGGAAGGCGGCCTCGACGTCGCCGCGCAAAAGGAAATTATCCGCGCCGCGGTCGAGTCGCTGCAAGGGCAGGGCATCAAGGTGAATCTCTTCATCGATCCCGACGCGCGGCAGATCGAGGCGAGCCGGGAAACCGGCGCGTATGGGATCGAAATCCACACCGGACGCTACTCCAACGCCTCCGGCAGCGCCGCCCGTCAGATCGACGAAATCTCACGGGCCGCCGCGCTGGCACGGACTCTCGGACTGGAGGTGCACGCCGGCCACGGCCTCAATTACGAAAACGTCATACCTCTCGGCCGTATTCCGGAGATCGTCGAGCTAAATATCGGCCACAGCATCGTCGCGCGCGCCATTATGGTCGGCATGGAACAGGCCGTCCGTGAGATGCGCGCTCGGCTCGACCGCGCCCGCGCCCCGTGATAGAATTCGCCTTTTAAATCGAGGCGTCAGAGTCCTTAATATGCTGGCCGTCACCTCGCAAGAGATGCGCGAGCTCGATCGCCTGACGATCGAGCAATACCGCGTGCCGAGCCTCACGCTCATGGAAAACGCCGGCGCGGCGGTGGCGGAGGCGCTGCTCGATCAATTCGGCAAACAGGCGAAAGCCGGAGTGCTCGTCGTCTGCGGTAAAGGCAACAACGGCGGCGACGGATTCGTCGTAGCGCGACATCTCAAGAAACAGAGCATCCCGTGCGAAGCGGTTTTGCTGGCGCGCAAAGAAGATATTTCTTCCGACGCGGCGGAAAATCTGCGCGCCTATACGAAGATGAAGGGAAAAGTTTACCAAGACGGCGAGCCGCTGCCGCTATTGCGCGAGCGTATTAAAGGCAAGAAGCTCGTCGTCGATGCGATCTTGGGCACGGGCCTGAAAGAGGACGTCCGCGGCGTTTATGCCGAGGCGATCGCGGTTATTAACAGCTCCGGCATTCCCGTCCTTGCCGTGGATATTCCATCGGGCCTGGACGGCGATACGGGCCGCCCGCTCGGGGCGGCGATCAAGGCCGAGATGACCGTCGCGCTCGGTTACCCCAAATTGGGCGAGGTCATTTATCCGGGCGCCGCCTACGTCGGCGAACTTGCCGTCGCCGATATCGGGATCCATCCCGAAGCCGTGAAAGCCGTCCGTCCGCGCGCCGAGCTGCTCGAGGAGCAAGAGATCCGCTGGCTGGTTCCCGAGAGGGAGCCGGACACCCACAAAGGCACTTACGGTCATTTGCTCGTCTTCGCCGGGTCGCGCGGCAAGACAGGCGCGGCGATTCTGTCGACCAGCGCCGCGCTTCGAACGGGCGCGGGCCTCGTAACGCTGGCCTCGGCGCGCTCGCTGAACGGCATTTTCGCCAGCGCGCTTCTAGAGGCGATGACCGAACCGCTCGCTGAAGGCGCGAACGAAGAGATCGCGCCGCTCTCCGATCACGATTGGCGCCGTCTGCTCGAGAGAAAAACCGCCGTAGTGTTCGGTCCGGGAGTCGGCGTTTACGATGCGACACGTGCGGCGCTATGGTGGCTGTTAAGAAACTTGGAGATGCCGCTCGTCATCGACGCCGACGGCTTAAGTCTCCTCGCGGAGGATCTCGGCCGGCTCGCGGGCGCCAAGCGTCCGCCGGTGCTGACGCCGCACCCGGGAGAAATGGCGCGCCTTCTTGGCGCCGATACTGCCAGCGTCAATCGAGACCGGGTTGGCGTCGCGCGCGCCTTCGCCGGGAAACACCGCTGCTACGTCGTGCTCAAGGGCGCACGCACGGTGATCGCGACGCCGGAAGGCCGAATCTGCGTCAACCCCACCGGCAATCCCGGGATGGCAAGCGGCGGCATGGGCGACGTTCTCGCCGGCGTTCTAGGAGGGCTTCTAGCCCAGAGTTTTCGTCTTGAGGACGCGCTCAAGCTGGGGGTGTATATCCATGGCTTTGCCGGAGATCGAGTCGCCATGGTAAAAGGACAGATGGGTCTTATCGCTTCCGATATCGTCGAAGCGCTGCCGGAGAGTTTTAAAACGCTGAAAGAAGGCGCGAGACGGCGATGAGACGGCACCGGGCGATCATCTCCCGGTCCGCCGCCCAGACCCGGGCCCTGGGCAAAAAGCTCGGGCGGTTAGTCAGAGGCGGCGAAATCGTCGGCCTCACCGGCGATCTCGGCAGCGGCAAGACGTGCTTCGTGCGCGGCGTGGCCGAAGGCGCGGGAGTGGGTAAACAGGCGTGGATTCGAAGCCCGACGTTCACGCTGATCAACGAATACGACGGGCGCGTGCCGGTTTATCACGTCGATCTCTACCGCATCGGCGGCGCCCGAGAGCTGGAGGAACTCAATCTCCGCGAATACCTTTACGGCGACGGAGTCAGCCTGATCGAATGGTTCGAGAAGATGCCGCCGGGAGAGGTGGACGAGTGGCTCGGCATCCATTTCGAGCACGGCAGTGAGAACGAGCGAAGCGTGACGATCGAAGCGCACGGCGAACGCTATAGCGGATTTATAAAGGGATTGACGGGTTAGCGACATGGCATTGGTGGTTCAAAAATATGGCGGCACCTCTGTCGGCACCGCCGAACGCATCACGAACGTCGCGCGCCGGGTTGTCGCCGCAAAACTGCGCGGCGACGATCTCGTGGTCGTCGTGTCGGCCATGGCCGGCGAAACGAACCGGCTCGTCGCTCTGGCCCAGGAGATCTGCGATATGCCCGACGAGCGCGAGCGCGACGTGCTGCTCGCCTCGGGGGAGCAGGTATCCACCGCGCTGTTAGCGCTCGCGATCAAGTCGATGGGCCATAAATCGCGGTCGTTCCTCGCACACCAGATGCGCATCCGCACCGACAACGCCTACGGCAAAGCGCGCATCAAGAGCATCGATGCGAGCCGCGTCCGCCAGGCCTTGCGCGAGGGCGAGATCGTCGTCGTCGCGGGCTTTCAGGGCGTGGACGAGGACGACAACATCACGACCCTCGGGCGCGGCGGCTCTGACACCAGCGCCGTCGCTGTCGCGGCGGCGCTGAACGCCGACAGCTGCGAGATTTATACCGACGTCGACGGGGTTTACACGACCGATCCGAACCTGTGCCCGGCGGCGCGGAAAATCGACCGCATCTCTTACGAAGAGATGATCGAGATGGCGAGCATGGGCACCAAAGTGCTCCAGATCCGCTCGGTCGAGCTCGGAATGAAATTCAAAGTGCCGATCCACGTCCGCTCGAGTTTTAACGACGCGGAAGGGACCTGGGTCGTCGAGGAGGACGAAACGATGGACGCGCTGCTGGTCTCCGGCGTGACCTACGATAAAGACGAAGCCAAGATCACGCTGCTCGGCGTGCCCGATCGCCCGGGGTTGGCGGCCCAGATATTCGGCCCTATCGCCGAGGCGAATGTCGTAGTCGACATGATCATTCAGAACGCGAGCGAGGCCGGCACGACGGATTTGACTTTCACGGTGCCCAAGGCGGATTATAAAAAAGCAGTTGCGGTGGTCGAAGGCCTGCAGTCGATCCAGGCGAAGGGCATCACGGTCGACCCGAAGATCGCCAAGGTCTCGATCATCGGCGTCGGCATGCGCACGCATGCGGGCGTGGCCGCCCGGATGTTCAAAGTCTTGTCGCGCGAGGCGATCAATATCGAGATGATCTCGACCTCCGAGATCAAGGTCTCCGTGGTGATCGACGAGGAGCACATGGAAAAGGCGGTCAAAGCGCTGCACCAAGAATTTATCGAGAATCAGGCTGCGCTATGAAACACGGCTCGACCAAAGACGTTCTAATCTACGACACGACGCTGCGCGACGGCTGTCAGGCCGAGGACATCTCGTTCACGCTCGAGGATAAGCTGCGCATCGCCGCCAAGCTCGACGAAATCGGCATCGATTACATCGAGGGCGGCTTTCCCGGCTCCAACCCGCGCGACGCGGAGTTCTTCAAGGCGGTGGAGAAGCTCAAGCTCCGGCACGCGAAGATCGCCGCGTTCGGCATGACGCGCAAGCCGTCGGCGAAGCCGGCGCAGGATTTGAGCCTGAAGACGCTGATCGACGCCGAGACCCCGGTCATCACGCTCGTCGGCAAGACTTGGGATCTCCACGTGCGCGAGGATCTCCGCATCAGCCTCGAAGCCAACCTGGAAGTCATCGCCGATTCCATAGCCCACATGAAAAAGCGCGTCGAAGAAGTGATCTTCGACGCCGAGCATTTCTTCGACGGCTTCCGCTCGAACCCCAAGCACGCGGTCGACTGCCTTAAAGCGGCGCAGGAGGGCGGCGCCGACTGGATCGTCCTCTGCGACACCAACGGCGGCCGCCTTCCGGGCGAGATCCGCGCGGCGCTCTCGGCGCTCGCCGGCGTGATCACCGCGCCGCCGGCATCAAGCACGGCCGGCGTGAACGGCTTGACGCACTTGCTGGCGAGCGGCGTCAGCAGAATGTTCGTGGTGGTGTGCAGGTCGTTCTGCGCGTGCCGGCACAC
>DATFWH010000048.1:0-3558 GCA_035259465.1 Binatia bacterium | reverse complement strand
GGCCTTGAGGTTTAGCGCCTCGGGCGCCGCCAGTTGCATCTTGGCGGCGAGTTCGTAGCTGCGGATGCGCCCTTCGAGCCGCCGGTCGCCTTCGCGTGTGGCGGCATGTGCGCGATTGACCTCCGCCATAAATCGCTGCGAAGCCGCTTCACTCTCCGGCGTGATGTATCCGCCAGCCTTATGGGGGAAAAGGTCGGCGACCGGCGAGTCGGAGCCGGGATAGATCACCGTCCCGCTGTGCTGCGCGGGCAGGAAGGCCGCGTCCCAGTTCTTCACCCCGTTCGAGGCCAGGCCGCGGTGATCGGGGAACACGACGAAGGTCGGCAGGTTATCGTTCATCGAGCCGAGCCCGTAGCTCACCCAGCAGCCCGCGCCAGGAAAGCCGGGGAGCAGAAAGCCGGTCGTCTGCAGGAGCGTGGCCGTGCTGTGGACGCCGGACTTGCTGACCATGTTGTGAACGAAGGCGATCTCGTCGACGACTTTGCCGAGCGCGGCGACCGGCTCGCCGAGCAACTTGCCGCACCGGCCGTAAGGCTTGAAATCCCACACGGGCTTGAGCCAGGGGCCGAGGCCGTTCTGGAAGGCCTCGACGGGCTCGCCGAAATCGCTCGGGCGACCGTCGCGCTTCACTAACTCGGGCTTGTAATCGAACAGGTCGATGTGGCTCGCCGCGCCTGCCATGAAAAAATGGACCACGCGCTTAGCCTTCGCCTGGAGTTTCCCTCCGGGCAACCCTTCCTGCGCCAGGGCGCCTTCGCGCCCGAGCATGCACGCAAGCGAGAGGCCGCCGAGGCCGCCGCCGGACTGCCAGAGGAATTCGCGGCGCGTCGGCAGGACGCGCGGCGTAGGGCTGTGGAATGTGATTTTTGCTCGGCGCTTCATGCCTGTTCCCTATCCTGGTAAGTCGCTCAGGGCAGCTTTTTGAATCGTCAATCAGCGAAGGTGAATTCATTCAGGTTCAACAGCGCGCGGCAAAGGTTCGGCAGCCCGTAGCTCCGGGCGAAGGCGACGGACCTCTTGCGCTCGGCGGCGGTCGGCGCACGGCCGAAGGCCAGGTAGTGCGCGCGCTCGATTTGAAGCGCGAGATCCTTAGGCCTCTCCCTTTGGAGCCGCTCGGCGAAATGCCGAGCCTGCGTGACCATAAAGCCGTTGTTGAGCAGCGCGAGCGCCTGCAGCGGCGATACGCTTTCGTTGCGCCTGTCCACGCGCATCGAAGGGTCGGCGCAGTCTAGCGCGGTCATCCACGGCTGCGTTTGTGATCGGACGATGAAGCGGTAGATCGAGCGTCGCCACGTCCGCTTGTCCTCGGGGTCGGCGAGGCCGTATTCGTAGTGCGGCGAGTGCTCCGGGCGCTCGATCACGAAATCCTGCCAGCCCGGCCCGCCCATCGTCAGATCGAGTTTCCCGGTCACCGCGAGCACGGAGTCGCGCACCTCTTCGGCTTCGAGCTTGCGGCGGTTCTGGCGCCAGAGCAGGGTGTTATTGGCGTCCACCTTTTCGGCCAGCGGATTCCCCGCGCCCGAATTCCCTCTGGAGGATTGCCGGTAGGTCGCGCTCATGACAATCAATTTGTGCAGCTTCTTCAGCGAGCCGCCGCCGTCGCGGAACTCCGAGGTGAGGTAGTCGAGCAGTTCCGGGTGGGAAGGCGCCGCGCCGTTAAGGCCGAAATCGTTGGGCGTCGCCACGAGGCCCACGCCGAAATGATATTGCCACACTCGGTTGACGACGCTGCGCCAGGTCAGCGGGTTTTGCGGATCGGTGATCCATCGCGCCAGCGCGGCGCGGCGCGCGCTTTCCGGCGCGTCTTTGGGCAGCGCAAACCGCGCGGGTTGAAACGAGAGCATCGAGAGCGCGCCGGGGCCGACTTCGCGAACGGGAGTCGTTACCTGTCCGCGGGCGAGCAGGTAGATCGGACGCGGCTTTCCCCCGTCCGCGCCCGTGCCGCGGAAATCGCCGACGCCGTAATACACCGCGCCTGCGAAGACGACTTCGGGCTTCGGGAACCCGGACAGCTTCTCGTTCAATTGCGCGAGCTCGGCGTTGATCGCTTCCCTCTCGGCCCGCGTCTCCGGCTTCATCGCCGCGTCGACCGCCTGGGCGCGCTTCAATTTCAGCTCCGCCACGGCGCCAGCGCCGTCGGGCTTTTTCGCCGCCTCGGCGATCCGCGCGTCGAGCTTCACGACAGCGTCGCCCGCATCCTTCGCGGCGTCGCGTTCGATGACCCGCTTGCGCTCGGAGATCTCGCGCTGGCGGCCGTCGAGTTGGTTGAACCGTTCGGTCATCGCGGGGGCGTGGAAGTATTTCTTGTCCGCCCGGTCGAGCGCCGAGAAGACCGCCTGTAGCGAGTAATAATCCTCCTGCGAAATCGGGTCGAATTTGTGGTTGTGACACTGGGCGCAGTGGAAGGTGACGCTGGTGAAGGTTCCCATGGTGTTCGCGACCATGTCGTCGCGGTCGAGGTGCCGCGCGATCTTGCCGTCGGTCTTCGTCTCGGGCAACTCGGCGTGGCCGATGAAATCCCACGGCCCGGCGGAAATGAACCCGAGCGCTATGACGCCGTCGCGCGAGCCGGGATACAGCGCGTCACCCGCGATCTGTTCCTCGACGAACCGCGCGTACGGCTTGTCTTCGTTCAGCGCGCGGATGACGTAGTCGCGGTAAGGCCATGCGTTCGGCCGGGGTTTGTCCTTGTCGTAGCCGTGCGTGTCGCCGTAATGGACAACGTCCAGCCAATGCCGCGCCCATCGCTCCCCGTACCGCGGCGATCGCAGCGTCTCGTCGACCAGCTTCTCATAAGCCCGCGGGTCGCGGTCATTCGCGAACGCCCGCACGCGCTCGGGCGTCGGCGGCAAGCCCAACAGGTCGAAAGACAGACGCCGGATCAGCGTGCGGCGGTCCGCCTCTGCCGACATCTTCAAACCGGCCTGCGCGAGGCGCGCTGCGATAAACGAGTCGATGGGATTGCGGATTGGGGCTCTGGGATCGCGAATTGCGGATGAAACCTTGGGAACCGCCGGCCGCTTGATCGGTCGCCAGGCCCAGTGCCGCGACTGGTCATTCGCCCCGTCGCTCCTCGCGTGAGTCGCCCCGTCGCTTAGTCGCCCCTCGCGTGAGTCGCCTTCGGGCCACACTGCGCCCGCGTCAATCCATGCCTTTAGCGCCGAGGCCTCGGCGAGGCTGAGACGCTCGCCGGTCGGCGGCATCCGTTGGTCGTCGTTCGGCGCGGTGACGCGCTGATACAGCCGGCTCTGCGTCGCTTTACCCGCCACGATCACCGGACCGCCCTGGCCGCCGCGCATGGCGGGGGACTTCGCGTCCAGTCGCAGTCCGCCGCTCTGTTTCTTCTCCCCATGACAGTTCAAACAGCGCGCCGCGAAGATCGGACGGATGTCGCGGTCGAAAGAGACTTGTGGGGAATTCTGCGATGACGCGAGCGCGGGACGGGCGACGTGTTTCGTCGCGCCGAACGGGGCGAGTGAGAAACAGGCGAACGCCGTGAGGAGCGGAAGGATTGTTTTCGTGGCTTTTGCTTTCATTATTTAGATCAGCATTTAGATC